>JBBSDY010000061.1:0-10753 GCA_038240245.1 Polyangiales bacterium | reverse complement strand
TGAGCCCACCCGGCGCATCGCCAAGCGCGAGAGCTCGCACGGTGCCAGCCCGCGCCGCGAGCCTGCGAAGGCGTGGATTGGCCTGCGCCGTTTCGAGCACGGCGCGCGCTTCGTCACCCGGGGCACGGGCGAGAGAGAATGCAGCCTCCCACGAGCGGGCGGGATCGCTCATGAGGGTGACCAACGTCGCGACGGCCTGCTTTCCGCCGATGCTGCCGAGCGTCCAGACGGCGACTCTCCAGTCGTCGGGCGCTGCCGCGATCTGGGCGAGCGCAGGGGCGAGCTCGGGACCGGGGATCGAACGGGCAAGCTCGAGCGCCTGGCGGCTGGTCGCACCCGAGAGCATCGGCACGAGCATGGTGCGCGCTTCGGGTGCTCCGCTGGAGAGCAGAACGGAAACGCCAGTGAGCTTCTGGAACGGCTCCGACGAGGCGGCCCAGTTGCGCGCCACTGGGACCTGATCTTGATCTCCGAGACGAGCGAGGGCCTGGGCGGCTGCAAGGCGGGCCTTGCCATCTTCGTCTTCGTTGGTGGAGCCGAGCGTCTCGTCGACCGCACTGGGCTTGCGCACGAAACGCAGTGCGCCGCGCAGCAAGGTGATCGCGCGTTGGTCGCCCAGCTCGCCCAGGACCTCGCAGATTGACGCGGACAGTCCCCCGCGCGATGCGAACGGCTCGAGGGTCTTCGGAGGATGAGCGAGCAACGCCTGCCTGGCCACGGCAGCGGAAGATCCGCCCTGCCGCAGCACCGCGACGAGAACGTCGAGCGAGCTCTTGTCACCGCTGGCCGCGAGCGCCATCGCCGCCGTGTCGCGCACGAGCGTGGCGAGCGGAGCACCGCCTGGCTCGACAGCGAGCTCCCTCTCCATGACCTTGCGCACCGCATCGCGCAACAGAAAGGGCGAGAGCCCGCGAATCGCGGTGAGCCGAGCACGCGGATCGTGCCCTACGATGGATCCCGATTCGAACGCGCGCAAGACGCGGTCGATAGCCTCGCGCTGGCCCGACGAGACCAGCCGCTCCACTCCCCGAACGCGATCGTCGGGGTTATCGGACGCAAGAAGACGCTCGGCAACCGCGATGGCCAGGTGCGCCTCGAGGGAGCTCGTCCCGTCCCGCGCGGGAGCAGGATCGCTCGCCACCTCGGGCGGCCGCACGAGCCGGCGGCCGGTCGACGACTGCCCGATCGCCAGAGCCACCGACGCGAGCACGCAGACGCCCATCCCCACCGAAACCGCTCGCCTCATCTTCACTTCTTGGGAGGTTCGTCGCGGGGCGCGAGCAGGAGGACGCCGAACCCGCTTGCCGCGGCCCCCGGCTGCTTGGCGACTGCCCTGAAACCGACCGTCTCCGCGACGCCATCTCGGTAGGTGAACCGGTGCAGCACATCGACGACCGCGAAAGCCTGGGCAAGAGCTGCCTGCTGCTCGGCCGCTTCGGTCTTCTTCGGACGAACGCCGACTGCGACGATCCATTTGGGGTTGTGATTGAGCTCTGCCGCCAGCGCGCGCAAAATGACGATGCTCGCAGGATCGACCTCCGGCGCTTCGAGCGAGCCCTTGAACTTGATGGCTCGGGCGAACGTCGCGGTCAGGTCCTGGCCCTTCTGGGCAACGACGACGAGCGGCTTGCCGCCCTTGTCAGGACATCCGTCGGCATCCTCCACGCCGTTGAACGTCTCGGCCACGGTGGGGCACTTGTCGCTCGCGTCGTCGATGGTATCGCCGTCGCTGTCAGCAGCGGGGCAGCCCGGACGTTGCGGATCGGCGGACGGTCCCGCCGGCGTATTGGGGCACTTGTCGTCGACGTCGGGCACGCCGTCCTTGTCGTTGTCCGCATCGGGACATCCGTCGGCGTCCTCGAAACCGTCGATGTCCTCGGGTTGGTCGGGGCACTTGTCGAGCTTGTCGACGATGCCGTCCTTGTCGCGGTCGGGGCAGCCGTTCGTCTTGGGATCGGCGCGCTTCTCGCCGGCTTCGTTGGGACAGGCGTCGACCGTATCGAGAATGCCGTCCTTGTCGTTGTCGGGATCGGGGCATCCGTCCTCGTCCTGGAAGCCGTCGGTGTCTTCTTTCTCGGAGGGACATTTGTCGTTGGCATCGGCGACGCCGTCGTCGTCGTTGTCCCAGTCGGGGCAACCATCGGCGTCCTGGAAACCATCGCGATCTTCGGCGAGCTCGGGGCACTGATCGACGTCGTCGGGCACTCCGTCGTGATCCTGATCGTGCTCTCGCGGCGCCCACTGAATCGACGCCATCGCCTGGACGGGTGGATTTCCCAGCGCCTGCGTGATCCCCGTCTCGACTCCCAGGAGGACCGAGACATCGCTCGGAGCAAAACGTGCGGAGATTCCCGCGAGAACGGGGGAGCCCGGCGTCGACTGACCGATGTCCTTGGCTGCTTGCGAAGGAGGCAAGATCACCGAGCCGTGGATCTCGGCCACCCAGCTCCAGCGCCCCTTGTCGTCCCAGCCCCAGGCCTGCGGCCTCAGCACGAGCGCAGCGCCCCACGGCACCAGGTTGCCGTACGTCTTCGAGAGGACGGCCTGCTCGTCGAACCTCAGCTTGAAACCCGCGGTTGCCTCGATCGATGCGGCGATGAGGTTGTATTCACCGAGCAGGCGCAACTCTCCGGTCTGTGTGCCGTCGCTCAGGTACGACGCCGTGCCGCCGGTGGCCGCCGTGAATCGCAGAATCGTCGAAAGGCCGAACCCACCCATCTCGTACGAGACGAGATTGCCTTTGGCGGCAATGGCGAGATCGCCGAAAGCCTGCGCGGGCGGCGTTCCGCCCGCTATCGCTCGGGTGACCGCGTTGTCGTCACCCGTTTGATAAAGCAAGAATGGAAGGTCGAGCCCAAGGGCGAAGCGATCGCCCAGTCCGAAGTTCAGAGTGAGATCGCTCGAAACCTGACGGCTGACCAGGTTGGCGACGATGGCTCCCGTCGGATCGCGAAGCACGGCCGGCCGGTGGCTGTACACGAACCAGGCAGCTCCATTGAAGGAGCCCGCTCCGGGGGTGAGCGCAGGCTCGAGGTAAAGCGAGCCTTTCGGGTCGAGAGGGGGCGCAAACTGCCTCGCGTCGACCGAAGGGAAATCGGCCCGGGCGTCGAGCGACAGAGCGGAGAGGGTCGCCAAGGCGGCGGCCCAGAGGAGCCAGGGGCGCATGCGCCCGCAGACTAGCTGGAAGAAACCATCGTGAGGGAGATTTCGCGTTGACGCGCTGACCTGGTGCGGCCTACGTGCGGTACATCGACAAGGCAGAGGCAAAGAGCAGAACCGTGCCCCGGGCGCGCGAAATTCTGGGGCCCTCGGGGCCCCTCTCGCGCGCTCTGCGAGGTTACGAAGACCGTCCCGGGCAGCTCGCCATGGCCGACGCCGTCGAGCACGCCCTCGGCCACGATCGGGTGCTGGTTTGCGAAGCCGGCACCGGCACGGGCAAGACGCTCGCCTACCTGGTGCCCGCCATTTTGAGCGGCAAGAAGATCATCATCTCGACGGCCACCCGCGCCCTGCAGGAGCAGATCTTCAACAAGGACATTCCGCTCATTCGCCAGACGCTCGGTTTGCGTGTCGACGCGGCGCTCATGAAGGGCCTCTCCAACTATTTGTGCCTGCGCCGCTTCGGTGAGTTCCGCGGGAGCCCCGAAGCCGTCGATCCCCACGCATCTCGCGTGCTCGCGATCATCGAAGAGTGGGCGAGCTCGACCGAGTCGGGCGATGTCGCCGATCTCATCGGCTTGACCGAGGACGAGCCGGTGTGGCGAGAGGTGAGCTCGTCGAGCGACACCCGCATTGGTCAGGATTGCCCTCACTTCAACGCCTGCTTCGTCACCCGCATGAAGCGTGAGGCAGAGGCGGCGCGCATCGTGGTCGTCAACCATCACCTCTTCTTTGCCGATCTCGCGCTGCGCGGGCCGCATGGGGGCGCGGCGCTGCCCAACTACGACGCCGTCATCTTCGACGAAGCCCACCAGCTCGAAGACATCGCCACCGATTTTTTCGGCATTCGCGTCTCGTCGGCGCGCGTACAGGCCATGCTGCGCGACGCCGAGCGCGCGTTCGTCTCCGCGGGCCTCTCCGACAAGCTCCTGCGCAAGGGCGAGGGCGCCGCGATCATCGAGATCGCGCGCGAAGGCGCGGGCCGCTTCTTCACCGAAATCGCCCGCGCCCGCGGGGCGAGCCCGGCACCGAGCCGGGGACGCAGCGACGCGCCGCAAGGCAAGGCCACCGTCGAGCGCGACTTCTGGAGCGGCGAGCTGCTCGCCAGCTACCACAAGCTCGACGCGGCGCTCGAGGCCCTGGCCGCGTACGCCGAGGCGCGCCAGACGTCCGAAGCCGTGGAGGTGGTTGTCCGGCGAGGCAAGCAGCTACGCGACGATCTGGCGGCGATCGTCGATGGATCCAAAAACCACGTGGTGTGGGCCGAAGTGCGGGCGCGCTCCGCGGCGATTGGAGCTTCGCCCATCGAGCTTTCGACGATGCTGCAAGGCAGGCTCTTCGCGCAGGTCCCCGCGGTGGTGCTCACCAGCGCCACCCTCGCCACCGGCCACAGCTTCAAGTTCTTGCGCTCGCGGCTCGGTCTCGATGGCGACGACATCCCGGTCGAGGAGCTCGAGGTGGCGTCGCCTTTCGACTACCCGGCGCGCGCTCTCGTCTACCTTCCGCGCGATCTTCCCGATCCTTCCGATCCCGCGTGGCTCGACGCCGCGCGAGCGCGCATCGCCGAGCTCATCGAGGCGACCGGCGGCGGCGCGTTCATTCTTTCCACCTCCAAGCGCGTGATGCAGGCGCTGCATGCTTCGATCCCGCGCGTGCCGGGACGGCCCGTATTCGTGCAGGGAGAGGCGCCCAAGGGGGTGTTGCTCGAGAAATTCCGCGCCGCGAAGAACGCCGTGCTCGTCGCCACCATGAGCTTCTGGGAGGGCGTCGATGTTCCGGGGCAGGCGCTGCGTCTCATCGTGATCGACAAGATCCCGTTCCAGGTGCCCAGCGATCCGGTGGTGATGGCACGCTCGGCAGCCATCGAGCAATCGGGCAAGAACCCATTTTCGAACTACCACGTGCCGAGCGCGGCCATCACCTTGAAGCAAGGCTTCGGACGTCTCATCCGCACCCGAAAGGACGCGGGCATCGTGGCCATCCTCGATCGGCGAATTCACACCAAGAACTACGGACGCGCGCTCATCGAGAGTCTACCGCCAGCGCGCCGTACCGACGATCTGGTCGAGACCAAAGAGTTCGCGCGCACGCTGCTCGCTGCCGTTTGACTTCAACCGACGAGCGGTGAAGACTTGCCCGATGTCGAACGAGAAAGCATCGAAGTCCCAGGAGCCTTCCGAGTCCGCAAAACCGACCGACGATCTAAGCGACGACGAGCTCGCCAAGGTCGCCGGCGGCGCAGTGGCCGTCGAGCACGAGATCGTCTCTCCTCGTGATGCGGCCAGCGGCCTGCCCACCGGCAAGCGCATGCACAAGCCGATCAGCTAGTCGATCAGCCGAGCTCGCGACAGCGATAGAGCGCGCGCTTCTCGGGATGCTCGCGCATGTAGCGGCTCGCCTCGTCGATGGCGCGCCGCAGAACGGTGAGCTCGCCGAGACCCCAGCCGTCGTAGTCGGCGAAGGCGTGCGCACCCGCCGGTGACCAGCTGACTTCGACGATGGCTCCCGGGGGCGAGGCTTCGACGTGGATGGCGATTCGTCCCAAGGGGTCGGTGCAGGGCTCACCGATCACCTTATATTGGGTGGCGACCATACATGACGCTGTATGCCACGAAGCGTGTTGTCAGTCAAGCACTTGGCGAGGCACTTGGCAGGAGAAGCCCCCCGCGGTAGGGCGAGATCTCCCCTCACAGGAGCCAACCCACGAATGTCCGAGATCACCGGTGTCATCGCGCGCGAGATCCTAGATTCCCGCGGAAATCCAACCGTCGAAGTCGAAGTCCAAACGGAAAGCGGCTCGGGTCGCGCCGCCGTGCCTTCGGGCGCATCGACGGGTGAGCACGAAGCGCTGGAGCTGCGCGACGGAGACGCGAAGCGCTATCTCGGCAAGGGCGTCACCAAGGCCGTTCAGAACGTCGAAACGGTTCTCGGTCCGGCGGTGATCGGAATGGACTCGCTCGATCAGAGCGCGGTCGATCAGATCTTGCTGCAGACCGACGGAACGCCGACCAAATCGAAGCTCGGCGCGAACGCCCTGCTCGGCGTGTCGATGGCCGTCGCGCGCGCGGCGGCGGACACGGTCGCGCTGCCGCTGTGGCGCTACCTCGGCGGCGCCAACGCGCGCACGCTTCCCACGCCGCTCATGAACATCTTGAACGGCGGCGCCCACGCCGACAACGGCCTCGAGGTGCAAGAGTTCATGATCGTCCCCCTGGGCGCGGCGAGCTTCGCCGAGGCGCTGCGCGCGGGCGTCGAAGTGTTCCACTCGCTCAAGGCCAACCTCAAGAAGGACGGCCTGGCAACGTCGGTCGGCGACGAGGGCGGCTTCGCGCCGCGCGTCGGCACGATCGAAGAGGCGATTCAGCGCATCATCCGCTCCATCGAAGCCGCGGGTTACAAGCCGGGCGCCGACGTGGCGCTCGCGCTCGACGCTGCCGCCAGCGAGTTCTACGACAAGAAGACGCAGGCCTACACCTGGGACAAGAAACCGCGTACCCGCGAAGAGCTGGTCGGGATCTACGACACCCTGAGCTCGAAGTATCCCATCGTCTCCATCGAGGATGGTCTGGCCGAAGACGACTGGGAAGGCTGGAAATTGCTCACCACCAAGATCGCGAGCCGCGTGCAGCTCGTGGGGGACGATCTGTTCGTGACCAATCCGGTGCGCCTGGCGCGCGGTATCCAGGAAGGCATCGCCAACGCCATTCTCATCAAGCTCAATCAGATTGGCACGGTCACCGAGACGCTCGACACCATCCGCGACGCAACCAACGCCGGTTACCGCTCGATCATCTCGCACCGATCCGGCGAAACCGAGGACACGTTCATCGCCGATCTCGCGGTCGCCACCAACGCCGGGCAGATCAAGACCGGAAGCTTGTCGCGCACCGATCGCGTGGCCAAGTACAACCAGCTCTTGCGCATCGCGTTCGAGCTCGGCTCGGGACAAGTTTACGCGGGCAAGAGTCCATTCGTGCGCCGGTAAAACGAGCATCCGAAGATCGGTCGCGGTAGGGACGGCTCTTCACCATTGGGATTCATCCGCGACTTCATGGTATGCCGCGCCAGGAGAAACTTCCCCGCCTTGGTCTGGGCACAAGTGTGCGTCAGGCCGAGAAAGTTGAAGGTCTCGGGTGCTCCTTTCATTCCATGCTCCTCTCGCCGCCGGGCCGCGAAGCGCCCAAAGGCGATCAAGCGAGTCTTGTCGGGATGCAACTCCAGTGAGAAGCGCAAGGAGGTGCGCTTGTGATCTCAAGCCCTTCCTTAGGTGTCCATAGGTGGCTGGAGCTCGCATTTCTCTCTCGTTTGGCATCCCACTGGTTTTGTGGGCCATTCTTGGCAATCCGCTGATGTCCGATGTTGCCGTTTTGCAAGGAAAAACCGAGGACCTCCGTCAGTCGCGTCATGTTGGTGGCGAATCGCTGGAGTTTCCGGTCGGCAATAGTAAGCTCCTCGACCTCAACGATGCGCGACAGCTCCGCTCTATTGCGCAGCGTCTTTCAACAGCCAATGAAGTGATCGCACCCTCGCGGTGGGACGTCGCGGTCCCGGTGGCAGATGCTAATCACATGGTAGGTCTTCGGCTGGCTCTGTCGCCACAATCCTCGCGGACGCCGGCGTCAAGCCGGCGCCGGAACGAAGTCGAAAGCGGACCTGGAAGGTTGAGGGCGAGCCGTCGTCGTTGCTCGGCCGTAAACGCGATCCGACTCGTTCCCGTGGCGACCGCAAGCGCTTCCTTGACGACCCGCACCTGCTCGTGGAGGTAGTCGATACGGCGGGCCGGCCGCTCGTTGATCGCATAGGCGAGCATCGCAACGATGAACTGGACGGTCACCCGGGAGCATCGACGGCCGGGACAATGCCGGGGCGCGGCACTAAGTTCCAGCCTGTTTCGTGGGCCGACTCGTGAGAAGATCGCACGCGGGTGCTTTCCCGGAAACAACGGGTCCAAAGAACTGGAGGCCGCGCGGCGCGTCATGGGCTTCGGCGATCCCCAGATTCGCCCGGTCGTCGCGTCAACATGGGAGTCTGTTGAAGACCCTGAGGACGACTCGACCCGCCTCACGACGAGTTTGCATCGGTCGCTCATTCTGCTAGGTGAACCAAGAAGTCCTTTCCGGGGCGCGAGATGCGACTAACTGAAGCCATTTTCGCGACCGCGCTGTTGTGCGGAGGAACATCTGGTTGCGGGACCCAGAACTGCGTTGGGCCGGCAACCTCGGCGTTCGACGTGATCATCTCCGCCCAAGATGGACCGATCTGCGATGCGACCGTCACCGCCGATGGCAACGGTCAGCACTACGATCTGATGGTCCTCACCTACCGGGACGTCGATGGCGGACTCCACTGCAGCTACGCTAAACCCTCGCAAGCTGGCGCGTATCAGATTGCGGCCACTCGAATCGGGTATCGCCCGGCAACGGCGACTGTAACGATCGACTCCGGAGAGTGTGGCCAGCTCGGGCACCGGTATATTTATTTGACGCTCGTTCGTGACGACGGTGCCGACGCGGGACTTCGCGACGGCAGCGAGTAGCACGGCACTGCCTAGAGACGCCCGAATCTCGCGTCGTTCAGCGAAACAAGAAGCTTCGCTTAACAGCACCCAAGACTCACTTTACTTCGAAACCGAGAAAAGGGCAGAGTAGGTGTCTACTTGAAGCGAGGGGTGGGAACATGATGTACCGAAGGGCGGCGTTGCCATGAACCACCACACGGGCACGCTCGGGGCGATAATCGCCACGGTGGGCATGAACGCACTTCTCAGTTGTCGTGCTGTCGCGATCGACGAAGGGGTCTCGGTCGTCAAGCAGGCAATCAAGAACGGCGATGCTACGAACGTCACCACGTCTCCGAATCTACCGGAGCGGGATGTCGGTTTCATCAACATCGCGGGCCTTCCATGCGGCACGGCGATGTGCACAGCCACGCCGATCGAACGTGACGTGGTCCTCACTGCTGCCCACTGCTCTTGCCAGTTTGGAAACTTGCCGTTTTCGAGCATTACATTTCATCTCAACAGCCCGTCTGGTGTCGACGTGGGACCTACCAAAAGCGGGATCAGCGCCGTCAATCTCGCCCAACTCATAGGTGATCACCTTTGTGACACCCCACCACAATGCAATCCCCCTAAGCTTGGAAGCAGCCCCGAGCCAGCCTCTCACGCAGATTTGGCCGTGGTCTTCCTGGCCCAGAATCTCACGACGGCAGAGCTGCCAATGCTGATGAAAGTTCAGACAGGGGCCGACCTTCCGGAGCGACAATTTCTAAACATCACGGTCCCAGACCTTGGTTCCCCGATCGAGATCGTTGGTTGGGGCGGACAGGGGGCGTTTCCAACAGTAAAAAACAAGGGATCGATCACCGAACTCTTTCTCAACGAACGAGATTGCGGTGTTTTCGATCTTGGTTCATGTGGGCCCTCGTGGATCGAGGCGAACATCGATCCGGGCACAGAGATCGAACCCGGTGATTCGGGCGGCCCGATCACGTTCAGAGGCGCAGACGGCGCACCGATCATTTTTGGCGTTGCTCACGGGACGCAAGTTGCTCCCTTCGAGTCTGATACCGAGACCTACTCGCCAACGTGGAACAACGGCTCATCGACGGAGAATGGCGACTGGCTCGCGCAGTTCCTCATTGATGGCGACGGCGATGGCATTCGGGATGCCGTGGACAACTGCCCGCCGTCTCGTTGCCCTGGTAGCCCCAAGCGATGCGCCAATCCGGACCAGTTGGATGGCGATAAGGATGGCGTGGGGGACGTGTGCGACAACTGTCCGGGGACTGCCAACGCCGATCAGGCGGACAAAGGCGATCACGACGGCATCGGGGACGCGTGCGACATTTGCCCCGTCCACAAGGACGCTGACACTAGGCAGGACGACAGTGACTCTGATGGCGTGGGCGATGCGTGCGACGATTGCCCCGTCAACCCTGATCAACCGAATCCCTTCCCGAGCTGCACCAAGGATTCCGAGTGCGGAACGGCTCCGCACTTCTGCATTAAGATAGATGGGTTTACCACGGGACATTGCGACACCCAGCTCGACGATCCCGACGGGGACGGCGTGGGCAATGTGTGCGACAGCTGTGCGAGTCTGCCTAACGCTTCCTTCCAGGTCAATTCAAACCAAGTCGCAGAACAACGGCAGTTTGCCGCGCCCCTCGGAGATCTATGCGACGAGAGCCCGGTCTTCGGCTCCCACCCGATCTTGTTTGATCGCACCTACCCATGGAGCCCGGACACCACTACCGCACTGACGTCGTATGCGGCTGTCGGCAATTTGGCGTCGACACCGAAACCGTTCGACGACGCCCCGGTGGGTTTTCGACAGTGTAACTGCTTTGACTTCGGCGTCGGCAACGACCCAGGTTTCGACCAATGCCTATCTACGGGCGGCTGCAGCAAGGACCCTCAGCAGTTCGACCCCACCTTCGTCGGAACGACCTGGACGCCAATTACCGTGGCCGCCAACGTTGGCGTCAACTTCAAGCCGCCCACCACGCACTTTGACCCCGATTTTCAATTGGTACCGACATATACGAACAATACGGGGTGTCTCGATCTATCGTCACATCCCTACGGGACGGG
>JBBSDY010000060.1:0-10787 GCA_038240245.1 Polyangiales bacterium | reverse complement strand
CCGACGAGCTCGGCGTCGAGATCGTGTGGAAGGGGCCGCTCAAGGAGGACGATCTCAAGGCACAAATCGACGTTGTACAGTCGTTCGTGGCCCAGGGGGTCTCGGGCATCGTCCTCGCGCCGCTCAGCGACAAGGGCCTCGTCAATGCCGTGCAGCAGGCCAAGGCCTCGAAGATCGAGGTGGTCATCTTCGATTCTGATTTGCAGGGCAACGAGCACGCGAGCTTCGTCGCCACCGATAATTTTGCCGCTGGTAAGATTGCCGGAGATGAGATGGCAAGGCTGCTGGGCGGCAAGGGCAATGTCGTGGTCCTTCGCTACCAGGAGGGATCCGCGAGCACCACCAACCGCGAGAACGGCTTTCTCGACGCCATCAAGAAGAACGCCGGCATCAAGATCGTGAGCGACAACCAATATGGCGGCGCCACGACCGAGAGCGCGCACTCCACGAGCGAGAACTTGCTCGCCGCCAACAAGGCGAGCACCGGCGGCATCGACGGCGTGTTCTGCCCCAACGAGTCGACGACCTTCGGTATGCTGCTGGCGCTACAGAAAGAAGGCCTCGCGGGCAAGCTCAAGCTGGTGGGCTTCGATAGCTCGGCCAAGCTCATCGAAGGCCTTCGGCAGGGCTACGTCCACGGGCTGGTCGTGCAAAATCCCATGAAGATGGGTTACCTCGCCGTCAAGACGATGACCCAGCACCTGAAGGGCGAGAAGGTCGAGGCGCGCATCGACACCGGCGCGTCACTCGTCACCAAAGAGAACCTCGACGAACCGGCGAACAAGGAGCTGCTCGCTCCCGATCTCAAGAAGTGGCTCAAGGAATAACATTGCCCACTGCACGCCTGGTCACCCGCGACATCTGCAAGGCGTTTGGCCCCACCATCGCGCTCGGGGGTGTGAGTTTCTCGGCCGAGCCGGGCCAGGTCCACGCGCTGATCGGTGAGAACGGCGCGGGCAAGAGCACGCTCATGAACGTGCTGGCGGGGGCGCTCACCGCCGACTCGGGCGAGCTTTTGCTCGATGGCGCGCCCTATCGTCCCCTGGGCCCTACGGACGCACGGCGCGCGGGCGTGGCGATGGTTCATCAAGAGCTATCACTTTGTCCGCACCTCTCCGTTGCCGAGAACGTTCTGCTCGGAGCCGAGCCGTCGTCGTTCGGCTTACTCCGCCGCGCCGAGATGCACCAGCTTACCCTCGACGCTCTCGCGCAAGTCTCGGATCCAGCGCGCGACACGATGCTGCGCCCGGAGACCCGGGTGAGCGATCTGTCGCCCGCGGGCCAGCAGCTCGTCGAGATCGCCCGGGCGGTGTCGCAGACGAGCTGCCGCGTGCTCATTCTCGACGAGCCCACCAGCAGCCTCGCCGCCGACGACGTGAAGAAGCTCTTCACGGTCATTCGCACGCTTCGCGAGAAGGGCCTGGCCATCATCTACATTTCGCATTTCCTCGAAGAGGTGCAGGAGATCTCCGACTCCTTCACCGTCCTGCGCGATGGAAAAACCGTCGGAACGGGGCCCATGGCGGGCGCGAAGATCTCCGAGATCGTCGGGATGATGGCCGGCCGTGAGGTACAAGAGCTGTTTCCGCGATCCCTGCGCACGCCCGGCGATGCCGTGATCGAGCTCGAGGGTCTGGATGGCGTCGAAAAGCCGATCGGCGCGTCACTGACGCTTCGCCGCGGAGAAGTGTTGGGCATTGCCGGTCTGGTCGGCGCGGGACGCACCGAGCTGGTGCGCGCCATTTTCGGGCTCGATGCGGTGAAGGGTGGCTCGATCAAGGTCATGGGCGTCTCGGGTGCCGCGTCCCCGGCCTCTCGCTTTGCCCAGGGCGTGGGGCTGGTGAGCGAGGACCGCAAGGGCGAAGGCCTCGCCACGGCTCTGTCCATCGCCGACAACCTCACCCTGTCGAAGATGGGCGGGCTCGGCCCCACCGGTCTCGTGCTGCCCAGCCGGCAGCGCGAGGTGTCGCGCAAGTGGATCGACCGGCTTTCGATTCGCACCAGCGGGCCCGATCAGGCGGTGCGCGATCTGTCGGGCGGCAACCAGCAAAAGGTGGCGATTGCCCGTTTGCTCTACCACGACGTGGACGTCTTTCTCCTCGACGAGCCGACTCGTGGCATCGACGTCGGTAGCAAGGCGCAGATCTACGACCTCATCGACAAGCTCGCCGTCTCTGGCAAGGCGGTGCTCATGGTCTCCAGCTATCTCCCCGAGCTGTTCGGCGTTTGCGATCGCATTGCGGTCATGCGCCGCGGCCGCCTCGGACCTGCGCGCGCGGTGCGCGATCTCACCGAGCACTCCGTGCTCATGGAAGCGACAGGATCATGAAGAAGCTCCTGCGACAATCGTGGGTCGGTCCGCTGGTGGCGCTGCTGGTCGTCTATCTCCTCTTCGTGATCTTGCGGCCCGAAACGTTCGCCCGGCCCATCAACCTGGTCACGATGGCGCGGCAAACGGTGGTCGTTGGAATCGCCGCGGCGGGCATGACGATGATCATCATTTCGGGCGGAATCGATCTCTCCGTTGGTTCGTCGGTCGCGCTCACCACGGTGGTCATCGCGCGCGCGCTCAACGCCGGTTGTGGTCCGTGGACCGCCGCGCTCGCGGGGGTCCTGGTTGCAGCCTTGACGGGGCTGATTGTCGGCTCGACGATCAGCCTTTTGCGCATCACGCCATTCGTCGTGACCCTCGGCGCAATGACCATTTTGCGAGGCGCGGCGAAGGGCGTCGCCAACGAGCAGAAGATCGACGCCGATCCCAAGGGGCTCGACTCGCTCCTCGGTGTGCTGCCCCACGACCGGAGCTGGATGATCTTTCCACCCGGCGTGTGGACCCTGGTCCTGGTGGCGGCGCTCGCAGCTTGCTTGCTTCGCTATGCGAAGTTCGGCCGCTATTTATTTGCCGTCGGCTCCAACGAACGCACGGCGCAGCTCTGCGGCGTGCCCGTGCAGGCGGTGAAGATAGGCGTCTACACGCTCGCCGGCGCGCTGGCCGGGCTCGCCGGGATCATGGAATTTGCGACGTTGACGGTGGGTGATCCCACCGACTCGATCGGGCTCGAGCTCGAAGTCATCGCGGCGGCCGTCATCGGTGGCGCCTCGCTCAATGGTGGCGAGGGATCGATCATGGGATCGGTCATTGGCGCCCTGCTCATGACCGTGATCAAAACTGGATGTACGCACCTTGGCCTCGCCAACTGGGTCGAGGAGGTCGTCACCGGCGTCATCATCGTCGTCGCCGTCGCGCTCGACAGGCTCCGTCATCGCCGGCGGTAGCTCCTAGGGGCTCACCATCATTCCGAAGCCGATGCCGATTCCGACCGATGGGCCGTAGCTGCCGTACGGTCGCGGCCGCCTGTTTTCGACCAGGGAGATGATGTGGGTGGCGAGCGTGCACGTGCGGATGGCCGGACCGCAGCCGGACCACGCCCCATCAGGATGAGGCTGGCCGTCGGGATCGAAGAGCACGACCTCGCCCTGATCACCGACCGACAACCACGCGACCTCTTTACCGGGCAGCGAGGCGTTGCGTAGGCCGATCTTGCCGAGCGAGGAGTCACCCTTGCCGAGCAACTGCCCGTCGGCCTGCAGAACCGCAATGGGATCGTTGTCGGGCTCGTAGAGCCGGCCGGCGCGATCGAGCGTGAAGAGGTGCTCGCCATCGGACAGGACCTTGCCGTCGGGCATGATGTCGATCACGCGATTCCCTCGCGCCCAGCGCGCGCGGGGGATGTCGATGGCCGACCCACCCTGGGCCCAGTTGGGAGGTGGATGTGCCTGACAAGCGGCCAACGAGAGCGCCAGAGGTACCGCGCAGCTCCACAATCGCATGGCGCATAGCATAGCACTTGACCCGACACCTGATGCCTTGCGAGCGTGCTCAAGCAATCAAAGCGAGGACCGTACTGTCGCCTAGATGCAATCGCCCGGTCCCGTTCCTTCCAAGCGCCCCTCGGGTAGGCCCCTTCATTCGAAGTACCCCGGTCTGTCGCCGCTGGCCAGCGTGTGGCCCTTCGTGAAGAGTCTGCGGCCCGGCGGATACAACCCGTCGATTCTCACCCTTTCCCCCGAGAATTCACCCACCGGACCCCGCGCGCCCGAGGGTCGCATCAAGACCTGGATGCGCGGACGCCACGCTCGTGTCGCGATGATGTCGCTGGCGGCGGTCGGTATCGGAGTCGCAGCCTTCTACGCGGGGCGAGTCGGTCACGTCGCGCAGAAGGGCGCGCCCACGCGAACTGTGACCTCACCCACCCTCAAGGCCGCCGACGGAGGCGGTCACGTGCGCTGGCACAAGGATGCCGTCGACGTCGTCGTCGACAAGTCGTTCAGCGATCTCGCGGGTCCGTCGGTGTTCGGCGCCGCCGTCGACGCGTGGCGCGCGACCGGAGCCACGTTGCCATCCATCTCCACGGTGCCCGGCGAAGGCAAGAAGGTCGGCTACGATCCCAACGGAGCCAACGAAAATGTGGTGCTCTACGCACCCTTCGGATGGGCCAAGGCGCACGGAGCGCTGGCCGTGACCGTGCTCACGTTCGACAACACGTCGGGGCAAATCCTCGACGCCGATTTATTGGTCAATGGCGGCGGGCGGTTCTTCGCGAACTTCGACCACGACGAATCGGATGGCGCCGACGATGATTCCGTCTCCATCGAAGACGTTCCGGGCGCGACCACCGTCACCACGCAGTCCAAACACGCGCAGACCCCTCGCTTCGACGTGCAGAGCGTGGTCACCCACGAGCTCGGGCACTTTTTTGGGCTAGGCGAAGACTATGACGAGGCGAACGCGACGATGTACACGCGAACTCGTCCCGGTGAGATCCACAAGCGGATTCTCAAACAGAGCGAGAGTACCGTGATCAACGCGCTTTATTCCGAGACATCGCCCGATGATGCGAACGCCAGCGCCGCCAAGGGCGGCTGCGGCCGCGCCCAGGTTGCGCGGGGCGATTCGCCGAACACGATCTCGTGGATGGGTTTCGTCGCGGTCACGCTTGGTCTCGGTCTGCTCGCGGCCTCGCGCCGCGTTCGGGCCGACGAGCTGCGCGTTCGCGTGCGGGTCGGAGACATGCGCCGCTCACGGAAGTGGGCGCGACTCGGCGGATGGCTCACGGTGACCGGGCTGGTGGCGTTTCTGTCACCGCCCGAGCTGCAAGCGGCCACGGATGTGCCGACGGTCCACGGCGACGCTGACGTGCAGATCCTCAAGGCGGCGCCGCGATGGGCCGATGGCACGCTGGAGACCGACCTTACGTTTCGCGTGACCACGTGTCACGTCTCTCCGTGCCCCGACGACGAGCAGCACGCCGTCATCCTGGGCGGCTCGCTCGGCGGCGTCACGCAAGTGATCGGACCTTTCGCAGTTCCCGAAGTGGGCGCACGCATGACGGTGAGGCTCCGCGATGGTCGCGGACTTCTCAAGCTATTGGATCCCACGTTCAGACCGTAAGGGTTAGACCAAGCCACATGGAAAGCGCACGCAACTTGAGCTCCAAACCGGGCGCATCGCCCGAACACGCTTCGTCGGGTACCTCGCGCCGGCCCTCGGCCCCCCCCGAGGCCCGTCGCGTACACCCCCGTCACGACATCAACGACCTCGAGGTCACACTCGAGAGCGAGTCGAACTTCTACCTGGGCCTCACCGAGAACCTCTCCGAGGGCGGGCTCTTCATCGCCACGCACCTGGTGAAGCCGCTCGGTACCCGCATCGAAGTTGCGTTCAGCCTGCCCAACGTGCCCGAGCCGATCCGCGCTGTCGGAACGGTGCGCTGGGTTCGCGTGTACTCGGAAACCAGTGACACCGGCCCTGGCATGGGTCTTCGCTTCGAAGAGATCCAGCCCGCGCAGGTGGCGCAGATCCGCGATTTCTTGGCGACGCGCGCCCCGCTTTTTTACGACGAAGACTGAGTCGTCGTGGACGCCTGCTCTGCGGTGCGCGTGCGAAACGTCACCTGATCGACGAGCACCGGCGTCGGATCTCCCAGGGGATCGATGAGCCCGATGACCCACGCATCGATGGCCGAGCCGTCGGCGCGGACGCGCAAGCGCACGAAGTGCTTGTACCCGGGATGGCCGAGAGCTGCGAAAGCTTGCTCGTTGTTGAGGCCGAAGCGCGCGAGCGCGGCCAGGTAGGCGCCGAAGATCCACGCGCCCACGAAGATGGCGAGCGCGTACACCACGAGCGCCGCTGCTCTGGGAGAAGGGCTGAGAGCGGCCCGCGACATCGATGCTTCGAATGCAGCACGCGAGAGCATGGGAACGAGACCGAGGAGAACGCCGACCACCAGCGCCAGCATCGCGACGGCGCGAAAGGTGCGTTTGCGCCATCCACCGAGGAGCGAGCAGACCACCGCACCGAGCACGGCAGTTCCAATCGAAAATGCATCCATCGAAACGTGACTGGCTTCGAGGCCCACGCCGAGCGCGATGGGAGCGAACAGCACGGAAAGCGCAAGGTGGGGAATGAGCCCACCCCCTCCCGAGGCGACGCGCCACGGGACGGTGGAAAGCAAGGCGCGCGAGGCGACAGGTCCGGGAAACTCGACCAGGGGAAGGCGTCGTCGCTTGCCGCGGGCCATCGGCGCGCAGTGCAAGAATGCGCCTCCACCGCCGGCGACGAGGTGCACCGAGGGCCCCATCTGCCAGCGTTCGTAGTGGTGCGTGTCACCTGCCATGCAGAGCATCGGATCGCGCTCGGGGTCGAGGCCCACCGCGTGGAGCATCGCCACACCACTCGGGTTCGGCTCGAGGTACGCGCGCAGGGGATCGGGCAGGCACAAGAGCAGCGCCTGCGAGGGCGCCGCGGTTCGTCGATCCCAGAAGAACCTGCGTTGCTGGAAGTTGACTTGACGAAGCTGGCGATCGACGCCCCATAGATCGACCCCGGGAGCCAGGGCGAGCGCGAAGTAGCTCGCGCGCTGCACCGGCTCGTAGCCAACGAGTGGCAAGGCGCGGCGCTTGACGACGTGTTTGCCCATGGCAAACGCCTCCATCCACGAAACGAAGTGCTTGACCGCGCGCTCCGCGCCGGGGGCTGCCGTGCCGCTCTCTTCTGCGAGCGGCCCTGAACGCGCGCGAAACACGCGGGCAAATCCATCGAGCCCGTCGAACCAGTCGTGGTTACCCGGTATGCCAAGGAGCGCGCGCCTCTTGCCGTCGTCGTGCGCCTCGAACACCGCGTTCCACGGCACCAGGAGCCGCGCTTCGATCTCGGTGGCGGTGGCCACCGGGTACGCCGTGTCGCCGCCGAAGAGCAGGACGTCACCGCGCGGCAGCGTCAGCTCGCCCACGCCTTCGGGACCGGGCACCACGTACTCGCGCACGACGAGCTCGGCCACCGCGCGGCTCACGTCGACGTCGTCTCCCGTGTCGGCGACGTAGTCGATGATCAGATCGCGCCCCAGCGCACCGGTGATCGACTCGGCGTCGGGAGCCGAAGGAAGGATGACCCGCGCGACCCCCCTGGTGAGCGACGCCGGTGAATCGGCGTGCATCCAGTCGCGCGAGTCGATGTCCTGCGTGGCGATGGCGCTCGCCACCCGGTGCCAGCGGTGCCCGTAGAACGAGCGAATGCCGAACCACGGTACCGCGATGGGGCGCGATTTGCCGCGGCGAAATGAGCCGCGCTGCCGGTCGGGACCGGCCGCGCCTGGCCTCACGGCACCTTCGTCCCTCTGCGGCGCGTGCATGGAACGCCTGATACCACGCTAGCCCGGTCGTCGGACATCTTGCATAATGAACCCGTGGAAATACCGTACCGCATCTTGCCCGCCGTGCTCTCTCTGGTCGTGGCGTCGGTCGTCGCGTGCTCGAGCCACGATCACCCGACGCAGATCGGCGATTGCACGGGCTCTGCCAATGTCTGCCTCGGGGGGAAGATCGGATCGGGGTCGGGTAGCTCTGCCGAGGGAGGCGCATGCGGCACGCTGACGTTCGTCAACGCGTCTTGCCAGGCGTGCGTCGAGACGTCCTGCTGTGCGGTCGACGGCCTGTGCTCGCAAAACCAAGACTGTGTCTCGCTCGTGGAATGCCGGGCGATCTGCACGACGCAATCGTGTGCCGATGATTGCAACGCCAAGCGACCCGCCGGTGTCGGCGATCTGCAGGTGCTCGAGGAGTGTCTAAGCTCGAGCTGCGGCATCCCTTGCAAGCTGAGCGACGCCGGCACGAGCTCGCCCGCCGACGCGAGCACGACCCTGGGCCAGAGCTGCGGGCGTCTGGTCTACCCGTCGGCGATCTGCCAAACGTGCGTCGAAACTGGCTGCTGCGATCCCGCCGAGATGTGCTCGAGCGATCCCGATTGCAGCCTGTACGTCCAGTGCCGCTTCATGTGCACGCCGACCGACACCCAGTGCATGACGAGCTGCCAGACCCAGTTTCCCATTGGCTTCACCGGCGCCACCAACTTGAACCGGTGCGTTCAGGAAAAGTGCGCCACCTCGTGCAACTGACGGCGCGCGGCGACCGGCCCGCCAACTAGACTTCTTGCAGCGCTGCCCCGCGCGCCCTGGTTGGCTCGGGGGTCCGGAGAGTCTCGGAGGTGCTCAGCAGCGCAGCGCATTCAGCTCGGTATTGTTTGCAGCGGTCGATGAGCTCGCCGGTGCTCTTCGGCATGCAGACCCGTGCCCGGGCGATGTACGAGATGAGATCCTTGGCGCCTCGCACGAGCCGCGTGCCCTGGATGGCTGCCCTTTGCTCGCTAAGCGGTGGATTCGCAGAGAGCCGGGGTTGGAAGCTCGACAACGATTCGCCGGAAACGACGAACGTGGTCCAGACGTCGAAAACATCGTGGTCGGTGCGCAGCGTGTCGCACTTGGACTGGGCGGCGCGCGCAAAATCGGCGATGAGCGGAGCGATTCCAGCGAAGGTCGCGAGGCTCCCGAAGGTGTCGATGAGCTCGTCGGCGATCTCGTCGATCTCGCGCATCGTCATGGCGATCTTGAGGTAACGGCTCTTGTAAAAGTCTTCCATCGGAAACGCGAAAGCCTTGAAGGGCTCGCCCCAGAGCTCGTCGATCCCTTCGTCACCGCTTCGATGCAAGACCATCTTGCCGAGGGTCAGCGCTTCTTGAAGGTGGTCGCCGCACTGGCGCATGAGCTCGTTGTCTGCCTGGATCGCGACGCCGACGGCCTGCAGCTCGACGAGCTTGGTGATGACGTCGGCGGCGCGATTGAACAAGGCGCCGGCGAGCATGCCGCCCTTGACGCGCTTTCGCCGCGGCTCGACCTCGAGATCGAACGCGCGTCGCGCCTCTTCGAGACGCGCGCCGGGGACGTTGAGGCCGTGCTCCACGTGATTGAAGAGGCGGCGGGTCAGCGCTTCGATGAGCCTCTTCTTGCCGAGCAGCGTGTCGGCGGGCACGTCGTAGGCCTTGATCCAGTAACCGTCGTAGTAGATCCGCCACCGGCCATCGATCAAGCGCTTGGTGCCAGACAACGTGTCGCTACTCATGAAGGTTACCTCTCGAAGGGGGATTGTACGATCCGATCGCGCAGGGCGGAACACCTTCCGCCAGGCCCCCGTGCCGTTACAAAACCGAAACCTCGATGAAGCGCCCTATTCTTTGAGGGCTTCGGAGCCGCCGATGATTTCCATCAGCTCTTTGGTGATGGCCGCCTGTCGCGCGCGGTTGTAGTCGAGCGTGAGCGAACCGATGAGGTCTTTGCAGTTCTTGGTGGCCGAGTCCATGGCCGTCATGCGCGCGCCCAGCTCCGAGGCCATCGATTCGAGCAACGCCCGCAAGATCGAGATCTCGACGTACATGGGGACGAGCTGGTCGAGCAGGGCCGGTTTGTTCGGCTCGAAGATGTATTCAATCGTGGCCTCGGGCGCGACGCTCGCCTCGCTCTCCGGCGCTCGGCGCAGGGGAAGGAGCGGCTCGATGACGACGCGCTGGCTCATCGCGCTCTTGAACTCGGTGTAGATGATGTAGATCGAGTCGCATTCGGCGCGCATCAGGGTGGGGACGATGGTTCGAGCGACGACCCGCGCCGCTTCGAGATCGAGCTTGTCCCAGACGCCCGCAAAATCGTGCACGATGGGGGCGTTGCGGCGCCGCAGGTGATCACGGCCCTTGCGGCCGACGGTGTAGAGCTGAACGCCTCGCTCGGCGGCAGTCCCTTCGCGCCACACGCGCTCGGCCGCCTTGGTGATGTTGGCGTTGAACGCGCCGCACTGGCCGCGATCGCTGGTCAGCACCAGGTAGGCGATGTTTTTCTCGGGGCGTTCGGCCAGATAGGGATGGTCGGGTTTGATGTCCTGGATCGCTTCGCCATCGTCCACACCGGCCTTTGCGGCCAGCGCGGAGAGCACTTCTTGCGTCTTGACCGCATAGGGCCGAAGAGAAACGATCCGCGACTGCGCGCGTGCAAGCCTGGCCCCGGCCACCATCTTCATGGCGCGGGTGATCTTCTGCGTCGACTTGACGCTGGAGATTCGCTTACGAATCGCTTTGAGCGACGGCATGGCTGGCTAGCTCTTCTTGGCGGTGGGCACGAATGTCTCGTTGAAGGCGCCGATGACCTTGTTGAGCCGGGCCTTGAGGTCGTCGTCGATCGACTTCTTGGTCGCGATGTCGGTGTAGAGGGTCTTGTCGGTCTGCTCGATGAACGAGCCGAGCTCGGCTTCGTATCGCTGCAGCGAGTCGACCGGGAATTTGTCGAGGAACCCATTGGTGCCAGCGAAGATGATGACGACCTGGCGCTCGGCCTTCTGGGGAACGTACTGCCCCTGCTTCAAGATTTCGACGAGCCGCGCGCCGCGGGCAAGCTGCTGGCGCGAAGTGG
>JBBSDY010000059.1:0-10804 GCA_038240245.1 Polyangiales bacterium | reverse complement strand
GACGTCGATCTCGGCCTCTCCGAAGAGCCAGCGGTCCGCATCGAAGTGCTCGCCAGGCTGGGTGAGCTGCGCCGCGTTCATCAGGAAGACTGGCAGGGATCGCTCGAGGCCTTCCGGCAAGCGCTCACCATCGATCCCTCGCACCCCGCGAGTCGCGCCGGCATCGAGAAACTCCTCGAGGTGAACGACGCGCGACGCGATGCCGCCGAGACGCTGCACCCTCTTTACGAAGCAGACGCCGACTACGAGCGGCTTCTCAAGGTGCTCGAGATCGAGGCCGACGCGGCCGAAACGCCCGACCAAAGGCTGCGCCTTCTCGAGCAGGCCACTAGCGTGGCCGAGACGCGCCAGAGCAATTCCGCCCGCGCATTCGACTATGCCGTGCGCGGTGTGCGCGAGGCGGCCGGTGAGCCCGAGATCACCGCCTGGCTCGAGCGCGCCGAGCGTCTCGCCATGGCCACCGATCGCTACGAAGAGCTGGTCAAGCTCGAGCGCGAGGTCCTTCCCAACATCCTCGACGAAGAGGTGCAGCTTTCCACGAGCCTGCGCATCGGCGAGCTGGCCCGCACCAAGCTCGGCAATCTTGATCTCGCGCGAACGTACTACCAAAAAGCGCTCGATCTGCGCGGCGACGACCGGCGAGCGCTCTCCGCGCTCGAGTCGCTCTACGAAGAGGCCGAGGACGGGCCGGCTCTTTTGGAGATCTTGAAGCGACGCGTCGACTCGGCCGAGAACGACGCCGAACGAAAGCAACTGCTGTTTCGCCAGGCCAAGCTCTCCGCCGAAACGCTGGGCGATCAAGACGCCGCCATCTCGGTCTACGAGACCATCCTCGACATCTCGCTCGAGCCCGACGCGCTTCACGAGCTCGAGAAGCTCTACAAGGCCAAGGAGCGGTGGGCGGATCTCGTCGCTCTCTACGAGCGACAGCTCGAGCAGGGTGGCAACGACAAGTCCGACCTGCACGTCAAAATCGCCGTCATCGCGCGACAGTACATGTCCGATACCGGACGCGCGTTCGACGAGCTCGAGGCCGCGCTCGCCCAGGACAGCCAGCACGGTACCGCGATCGCCGAGCTCGAGACGCTGCTCCGGCACGGCAAGGATCCTGGGCACCGCGCCCGCGCCGCCGAGATGCTCGAGCCAGTTTACCAAAAGCGAGGCAACTTCCCCGAGCTCATGGCCACCATCGAGGCGCGCCTCGAGTCGAGCCAGGATCCCGACGAGCGCCGTCCGCTGCTCAAGCGCCTGGCCAACCTGAAGGAAGAGCAGACCGAGGACTACAAGGGCGCGCTCGATACCATCGCCAAGCTCTTGCACGAAGACGTCACCGACGAGAGCACCTGGGTCGAGCTCGAACGGCTGGCCAAGGTGGCCGGCGCCGAGCCGCGTCTTGCCGAGATCTACGCCGCCGAGCTCGACGGTATCAGCACCGAAGAGACCGCCACTGCCAAGCTCGCGCGTCGCACCGGCGAGCTCTTCGCCAAGCTGGGAAACACCGAGCGCGCGCTGCACTTCTTGCGTCGTGCCCACCAGTTCGAGCCCGAGTCCATCGAGCTGTTCGACGCCATCGACGCGCTGCTCGCCAAGGACAACCGTCCCCAGGAGCGCGTCGAGCTCCACCGCGCCGCCCTCGATCACCGTTACGATCCCGCGCAGCGCACCGCCACCCTGCACACCATCGCCGGCCTCGAGCGAACGGCGCTCTCCGATCCCGACGGTGCGATTGACACCTACCGTGCCGTCCTCGAGGTCGACGATCAGGACAGCCGCGCGCTCGACGAGCTTACCGCTCTCTACCGCGAGCGCGAGCGCTTCCAGGATCTCGCCGAGCTCTTCGAACGCCGAGCTGAGGCCGCGCCCAGCCCTGCCGCCGCGGCGGCATTCCGCCTCAGCCTGGCCCGCCTCTACAAGGGCGAGCTCGGCAACGTCGCCGCGGCGATCGACCAGTACGAGCAGATCGTCGAAGGCACCCCCGACCACGCCGATGCCATCGCCGATCTGCGGGCCCTCTCGCAGATCAGCGAGCACAAGGCCCGCGTCGTCGAGATCCTGCGGCCGCTCTACGAGCGAGCCGACGACTGGCGGCACCTCATCTCCCTGAACCATCAGCGCCTCGAGCTCGCTCAAGATCGCGGCGAGAAGATCCCCATCCTTCGCGAGAACGCGGATCTGTGGGAAAAGCGAGGCAACGACGACAAGCAGGCACTTTCGGCGTTGCGCGCCGCGTTCGAGCTCGACCCCGACGATGGCGAGACGCGCGCCGAGCTCGAGCGAGTCGCCGAAAAGACCAAATCGTGGGACGCGCTGGCCGCCGCCTACGAGCACGGAATCGAAACCGCCGATCCCCTCGTGAAGAGGACGCTCTTGTCGTCGCTCGCCACGCTGCACGATCAAAAGCGCGACGATCCGCGCCGCGCGCTCGACGCCTACGAGCGCCTTTTTCTGCTCGACGAGACCGACGAAGGCCCGCTCGAGCACATGGACATGCTCGCCACGCTGCTCTCCGACTGGCAAGCTCTGGTCAAGATCTTGAGCCGCAAGGCGGACCTCGTGCCCGACGACGCCGACCGCGCGTCGTTGCTCCGGCGGGTGGGCGAGACCAAGCGCGACATGCTCGAAGACGTGCCCGGCGCCACCATCGCCTACGAGCGCGCGCTCGAGCTCGACGCGGAGAGCACCTTCACCATCGACTCGCTCATCGATCTCTACGAGCGCGGCGACGACCACAGAAAGCTCGTCGAGCTCTACCGGCGTCGCGTCGAGCTCACCTCGCCCGAGGATCAAGACCTCAAATTCACGCTTCTCATGCAAGCCGCCGAGCGGTTCGAGAAGAACCTCTCCGAGCCGCGCGAGGCCATCGAGAGCCTGCGCGAGGCCGCCACCCAGAAGCCCGCCGATCGCAGCGTCCTTTCCGCACTCGACCGGCTCTACCGCGCCGAGCAAATGTGGTCCGAGCTACTCGACAACCTGCGCGCCGAAGCCGCGTCGGCCGATACCCAGGCCGAGCGTGTGAGGCTACGCAAAGAGATCGGCGCCCTCCACGCCAAGCGACTCGAGGATCCCAACGCCGCCCTCGAGGCCTACAAATCGGTGCTCGACGAAGTACCGGGCGACGAGGACGCGGTCGCTGCCGTTTCGCTCATCGGCGAGACCCGTGAGGACCTCAGCCTGGTGGCGGCCGACATTCTCGAGCCGGTGTTACGCCAAACCTCGCAATTCGACAAGCTGGTGAAGACGCTCGAAATGCGCGTCCGTGCACAGACCGATCCCGCCGATCGCGCCGCGACCCTCAAGGCCACCGCCAAGGTGCTCGACAGCTCGCTCTCCCGGGCGAGCGACGCGCAGACGGTGCTCATCCGCGCGCTCGCCGAAACACCAGAGGACGGCGAGCTCTACTCCGAGATCGATCGGCTGTCTGCGGCGTCGGGCGGCTATGGACGGTTTGCCGATGCGCTCGAAGAGCGCGCCACGGCCATCTTCGATGCCGCCGTGGGCCAGGACCTTTGGCGACGTCTCGGCAAGATCGCCGAGGCCGAGCTCGGCGACCACAAGCGGGCCATCAACGCCTACGTCAAGGCCGGCGAACAGGCCGGCGACGACGCGGAGATCCTGGCAGCGCTCGATCGGCTCTACGAGAAGACCAAAGACTTCCGTGCGCTCGCCGAGATCCTCGAGCGACGCGTGCAGGCGACCTCCGACGCGAGGGTACAGGGCGAGCTCTACTACCGGCTGGCCAGGCTCCAGATCGGCGAGTTCGAAGAGCGCTCGGAGGGGCTCGCCACCCTGAAGCAGGCCCTCGAAAAGGACCCCGAGCACCGACCCTCGCGCGAGGCGCTCGAAGCGCTCACCGACGACGCGACGCTGTTCGAAGAGGCCGCCGAAGCTCTCGAAGGCGTGTACCGCGCGCAGAACGATAACGATCGGCTGACGTCCCTCGCCGAGAAGCGCATCGGGTTTGCGGGCTCGGCGCGCGATCGCATCCGGATCCGGCTCGATCTCGCCAAGCTGCTCGAAGAGCGCTCGAAGGATCCCAAGCGCGCGCAATCCGTCCTCGAAGACGCGCTCGCCGACGATCCCACCGATCTCGATGTGCTGCGCGAGATCGAGCGGCTCGCCGCGGTCAACGACGCATGGCCCAGTGCCACCAGCCGGCTCTCGTCAGCCATCACCGCCGCGCGAGACCTGACGCCCGACGCGGCGCGCGACGCCTACGTACGTCTCGCAAGCTGGTACGACGACAAGCAGAAAAACTCCGCCGAGGCCGAGGCCGCCCTCGACAAGGCGCTCGCGAAGGATCCCGAGAACATCGAAATCTTGCGGGCCATCGAGCGCATTCGCCGCGCGCCGGGCCGCGAGCGCGATCTGGTGAAGAGCCTGCGCCGCCTGGCCGAGCTCGAGCTCGATCCGGCGACCAAGCGGCAGCTCTTTCGCGAAGCCAAGGTTCTCGCCGAGGAGCAAGTCAAGGACGCCGCACTCACCGAAGAGGTTCTCCGCCAGCTTTTGGCCGAAGACGAAGCCAACCAATGGGCCCTCGAAGAGCTGGGGCGTCTTCGCGAAGCCGCTGCGGACTGGGACGAAGTGCTCAGGCTGCTCATGCGCCGCGCCGAGCTCTCGACCGACGGGCTCGAGCTCGCGCGTCTGCAACATCAGGCCGCGGAGATCGCGCACTCCCAGCTCGACGACGTCGCGCGCGCCGTCGAGCTGTACGAGACCATCTTCGAGAACACGCCGACCGACGAGCGGGCCTCGTCGGCCTTGCGTCAGCTCTACGCCAAAAACGAGCAGCCCCGGGAGCTGGGCAGGCTCCTCGGACGCCTGATCGACGTAGCCACCGACGCCGCCGAGCGCACCATCCTGCGCCTCGAGCTGGCCCGATTGCAGTCGACGACGTCGAGCGATGACGCCATCGAGACCTTGCGCAGCGTCCTCGACGAAGACCCCGCCCAGAGCGAAGCGGTGGTGCAGCTCTCGCTGCTCTACGAAAAGGCTGGCCGCGACGAGGAGCTCGCCGAGCTATTGAGCTCGCAGATCGCACGCGCCAAGGAGCGAAGCGACAGCGCCACCGAGCTGACGCTCACCGTGCGGCTCGGCGACATCTACGAGTCACGGCTCGGCGACGTGGGCAAGGCGATCGAAACCTACCAGGCCGTGCTCGCCCGCGATGCCGATCACCGCGGAGCGCTCGAGTCGCTTGCTCGGCTGTACGAGGGCAAGGGCGACCTGAAAAGCTCGAGCGACGCTCTCGAAAAGCTGCTCGACCGGAGCCAGGGAGAAGAAGCCGTCGCCCTCTCCATCCGCCTGGCCGACGTGTTCACCAAGCTGAAGGACGACGACGCCACCGAGCGCGTCCTCGAGCGCGGCCTCACCTCCGATCAGAAGAACGCCGACATCCGGCGACGCCTGGCGCAGACTTACGAACGAACGCAAAAGTGGGGCAAGCTCGCCGAGCTCATGGCCGGAGATGCCGACGCAGCGGGCACCGATGCCGAGAAGGCGCGCATGTACCGCGCGGCCGCCGAGCTCCACCTGAACAAGCAGAACGACCCAGCTTCGGCGGCGACCCTGCTCGAAAAGGCGAGCGCGCTAGTCCCCGGCGATCGCGAGCTGCTCCTGGCCCTGTGTGATGCGTACAGCGCAGCCGGGCGTTCGAAAGACGCGGCCGCGGCGCTCGAGAAGGTCGTCGCGTCGTTCGGGGGCAAGCGTTCCAAGGAGCTCGCCGCCATTCACCAGCGTCTCTCGCGCGCCTACCTCGCCGAAGGCGACAAGTCGCGCGGCCTGGGCGAGCGCCACCACGCATTCAAAATAAAAACCGGATCGGTGGGGGTGCGACGCGATCTCGGCGCGCTCTCCATCGAGATGGGCGATCTCGATCGAGCGCAGAAGACCTACCGCGCGCTGCTTCTTCAGAGGCTCGACGCCGCGTCGCCCATCACCAAGGGTGAAGTCTTTTTCCGACTCGGCGATATCTCCAACCGCCAGGGCGACAAGGCCAAGGCCATCCAGATGCTGGAGCGCGCGCTCGAGAACGAGCCGGGCAACGCCAGCGCCAAAGCCTTGCTGGCCGACCTGAAGAAGTAACCCCGTGGTCCGCGCAGCCGTCGGCGTCGTGCTGGGGCTCTTCGTCAGGCTCTACCTCTTCACGCTGCGACTTTCGCTGCACGTCGATCCTGGTCTCGATCCGGCCGATCGGCGAGCCTGGGTCCTTTGCTTCTGGCACGGCGATCAACTTGCGCTGCTGCGCTGGAAGCGCCGCCGTCCCACGGTTGCGCTGGTGAGCCATTCCCGGGACGGCCAGATGCAGTCGCGCGCCCTTTGGCTGCAAGGTCTCTCGGTGGTGCGAGGATCGACTTCGCACGGCGGAGCCCGGGGTCTATTGGAGATCGTCCGCAGGCTGAGGAAGGGCCATGACGCCGTCTTCGCGCTCGACGGTCCTCGCGGGCCCCGTTTCTCGGTGGCGCCCGGCGCGCAGGCTGCCGCGGCCCTTGCGGGCGGTCGGTTGGTGCCCATGGGCAGCGCGTCGCCCCGCGGCGTCACCCTCGAAAAGGCCTGGGACCACTTTCGCATCCCTTTTCCCTTCTCGCGGGTTGCCGTTTGTCTGGGCGCACCTCTTGGGCCCGGGGCGTCGGGCGAGGAGATCGCCCTCGGCGTGGCCCGCGCTTCGGCCGGGGCCGCGGCCATGCTAGGTTCGCCGGGCGATGCGGTACTTCGTCACGTTGGACGGGCGTGAAAATGCAATCGACGTGACGGCATTGCCCGACGGCCGCTGGGACATTCGGCTCGATGGGCGCGTGGTTGCCGTCGATGCCGTACAGATCGGCCCAACGCTCAGTGTACTGGTCGACGGCCAAGTCATCGATCTCGATCTCGGAACCTCGTTTCCCCGCGCCGACTACGCGACGCGGGGCGCTCGAGGAGAAGCGACCATCGAGACCGAGCGAACGCGGACCGATCCGTCGCTCCGCGCCGCGGCCCGCATCCACGAAGCGATCGTGGTGGCGCCCATGCCTGGCCGCATCGTGCGACTGCTGGTGGCGGTGGGCGATCGCGTCGAGGCGGGCACCCCTCTCGTCGTGATCGAGGCGATGAAAATGGAGAACGAGCTGCGTGCCGGGCACGCGGCAACGATCGCCCGCATCCTGGTCCTACCTGGGTTCACGGTCGAAGCAGGAGCGAAGCTCGTCGAGCTCGAATGACCGCGATCGAAACGGCCGCCGCCGCGCCCACTGCGGCGATGGCCAAGAGCGGATTGGGTACGACGGACACGATGGGATCGGAGTCCGAGCGAAACCATCCCCGACCGATGCCGAGCGAGATGGTGTTATAGGTGAAGTGAAGCAGCATCGAGACGAGCACGCTGCCGCCGAGCCACCTCGCCGTCCCGCAGCCCAAACCCAGGCACGTGGTGGAGATCACTCGCACGATGCCAACGCTTCCCTTCATGTCGGCGTGCAAGGCACCGAATGCGGCAGCGGCAACGACCACGGCAATCGGTCCCGAAGCTCGCTCCCATCGACGCGTCACGGCTTGCGCGGCTCCAAAGACCGCGCCGCGAAACATGAGCTCTTCGGTGATCGCCGCCAGCACCACGCCCCACAAGAGCGTCACCAACAGCGGCGCCTGGGTGACGGCCCTGCCAAAAGCTCCCGCATTGCGTCGCGACGCGCCCGCCCCCTGGGTGGCCAGCTCTTCCAGCAGGTAGGGCTCGGCGATTTTGATCGCCAGCCACGAGGCTGCCACGAATATCAAAGGCGCTCCAAGGACGGTGATGGCGCCGTCCCACCCTCGAGGAAGACTCAAGGCAAGCGCCTCGCGAGGACCACGAAGCAGGGCCCACGAAACGCCGAGACCGACCGCAGTGGTCAGCACCTGACAGATCATGCCGTAGCCGGGCAAGGTCAGCGAACCTAGGAGGGCCCCGGGCAGCGCATGCCACAAGAAAAGCGACAGGTAATGTCCCAGCGCGACCCACCCGACCGCGATCGCGACCAGGACGGCGACCGATTCGCGCCCGGCGGGCAGTATGCCCTTTACTCCGGCCGGCCTTCGATGTTCTGTCTCTGACGCCATGGGCCGTATTTATCATTCGCTGCCACCACAAGGAACCAAGGTCGGGATCGCATTTTCGGGCGGGCTCGACACCCGCTGCGCGGTGGCCTGGCTCTCCCGCAAGGGGATCGTCGTGCACTGCTACACGGCCGATCTCGCCCAACCCGACGAGAGCGACGTCTCCACCATCCCCGGGCTTGCCACCCAGCACGGCGCGGCCGCTGCGCGGATGATCGACTGCCGCGAGGCGCTTGCCATCGAAGGCCTCATCGCCCTGCAGTGCGGCGCGTTTCACATCACCACGGGGGGCAAAAAATACTTCAACACCACGCCGCTCGGTCGCGCCGTCACCGCGACGCTGATCATTCGCGCCATGCGCGAGGACGACGTGCACGTGTTCGGCGACGGCAGCACCCATCGGGGCAACGATATCGAGCGCTTCTTTCGCTACGGCACCCTGGTCAACCCCGATCTGCGCGTCTACAAGCCCTGGCTCGACCGGGCCTTCGTCGAGCAGTTCGGCGGCCGCACCGAGATGTCCCAGTACCTCGCGTCGATCGACCTGCCCTACAAGATGTCGACCGAGAAGGCGTACAGCACCGACTCGAACATGCTCGGCGCCACCCACGAGGCCAAGGATCTCGAGAAGCTCGACAAGGGCATGAACATCGTCCAGCCCATCATGGGCCTGGCGTTCTGGAAGGAGGGCGAGGCCATCGTCCCCGAGAAGGTCACCGTCGAGTTTCGCGGCGGCGTCCCCGTCTCGCTCAACGGCAAAGAGCACGAAAGCCTGGCCAGCCTTTTTCTCGAGGCCAACCAGATCGGCGGTCGCCATGGCCTCGGCATGAGCGATCAGATCGAGAACAGGATCATCGAGGCCAAGAGCCGTGGCATCTACGAAGCCCCGGGCATGGCCCTGCTCCATATTTGCTATGAGCGGCTGCTGTCGGCCGTGCACAACGAGAACACGCTCGACCTCTACTTTACATCGGGGCGCCGGCTCGGAAGGCTCCTCTACCAGGGGCGCTGGTACGATCCCGAGTCGATGCTCCTCAAAGAGGGGCTGCGCAAGTGGGTCGCTTCCACGGTGAGCGGGACGGTGACCGTCGAGCTGCGCCGCGGCGACGATTATACCATCCGCAACACCGAGGCCGAGTTCTCGGCCTACGAGCCCGACAAGCTTTCGATGGAGAAAACCGAGGGAGCCTTCAGCCCCGAAGATCGTATCGGGGCACTCGAGATGCTCACCCTGGGCGTGCTCGACAACCGAAATCTCCTCCGGCACATGCTCGATACCACACGTCAGCTTCGCACCCACGAGTCGGCCGATCTCGCCGATCTCCTCGATGATGAGTCCAGCGGCGCCAGCAAACGCCTCCCTGGCCCACGCTAGGCGCCCCCCGATAGCCTCCCTGCCGTGCCTGGCCGCCAACGAGCGGTGGAATCCGCTCTGCTCGATTTTATTTGATGGCACTGCTACCGAACGACGATGTGCGAGCGCGTGCGATCTGATGAGCCAATCGGAAAGGATGCGGCCACTAACCAAGTGAATGCCAGCGCGTCCCTCTTGGTGTTGGCGAGTCCCCAACGTTTCTGGTATATTAACTGATGTGCTGGTCAACCGGTTGAATGCTACGATCGGTCCACGAAGCATGGCCCCCTGTAGGTTGCCGGTTTCGGTTTTTTCAATCCGCCCGTCGCGGGCGAGGGAGTGTCAACGATGAGAGTCCCCTCACGTCACATGGTACCGCGGCTGCTCGGCCCGATCGCGCTCGCAGGGCTCTGCGGGTGCTCGGGTGCCATCGGTGATGCGCCCCAAGACAAGATGGGCACCGGCACTAGCATGGGCACGGGCACGGGTGGTCCCGCGCCCGTCGGGCCCGTTTCAGCCGAATGTATGCAAGCGGTCCACCCCGGCCGCGCACCGATTCGTCGGCTCACCCGATTCGAATACAACAACGCCGTCGCCGATCTGTTTGCCGATGCCACGCAACCTGCCAGCGCGCTTCCCCCCGAGACCATCCCGCGAATCGGCAACGTGTTTGGCAACGACGCCGATCTGCTTTCGGTCTCCAACAACCTTGCCGGCCAGTGGGGCACCGTGGCCGCGGGTGTCGCCACCCGCGCAACGACGACTCCGGCGGGCCTGGCCAAGCTGCCCGCGTGCGCGGCCAGCGCCAGCGCCGACGACGCGTGCGCTCGCACCGTCATCGACAGCATCGCGTCCCGGGCATTTCACCGGGCCATGCAGTCGACCGAGATCGAGGAGCTCCTCACCCTCGAAAAGACCGCCCGGGGAACGTCGACGTTCGCGTCGGGCATCGCCGCGGTGATCGAGGCTGTGTTGCAGTCACCGGAGTTCCTCTACCGCGTCGAGTTTGGATCCCCCGCCCCCGACCAGCCCAACTTGCGGCGCCCCACGGGCGACGAGATGGCCGCGCGACTCTCGTTCCTCTTTTGGGGAACCATCCCCGACGACGCCCTGCGCACGGCAGCCAAGAATGGCGATCTGTCCACCGCGGCGGGCGTGCTCACCCAGGCGCAGCGGTTGGTCGACGCTCCGCAAGCCCACTCGGTGGTTCGGTTCTTCTTCGACAACCTGCTGCCGCTGAGCGGCATCTCCAACCTCAGCCGCGATCCGATGCTCTTTCCGGCGTTCGCGACGATTGGCTCGAGCTTGCGCGAAGAGTCCCAGCAGTTTCTCGAGCACGAGATCTTCGACGCGACCAGCACGGGAACGTGGTCCGCGGCGCTG
>JBBSDY010000058.1:0-10819 GCA_038240245.1 Polyangiales bacterium | reverse complement strand
TCGAGCTCGAGCCGGTGTCACCGCCCGAGGGGGGTATCGATCGTCCCCCTTACCGTCGTAAGGTTCCGGCGGCACTCATCAACGTGAACGTGCCACCTGGCACGTCCTGGCAGACGGTCCCCACGAGGCTCGGGCTCCGAACGTACGACGATATGGTTGAATTTCGGACCGATCCTCGCGGAAGAGACTACCTCTGGATCGGTGGCGCCGGTACGGCCACGCACGCGCCCCTCGTTGGCTCCGACACCGACGCTCATGACCGTGGTCAAGTGAGCGTCACGGCTTTGCTGCTCGACCTGACCTCTGCCGAGGGTTCGATCTTGACCCAGCGCCTGGCCACTGCGGTATCCTCTTTTCCCAAATAGTCGAGGCATCCATGGCCAAGGCAAAAGGTTCGGTCGCCAAATCCTCTCGCAAGCGCGTGCCCGCGCGCGCCGCGCCCACGCCGCGAGGCGTCTCGGCACGCCCCCAATCCGCGCCGGTGCGGGTCGTCGTTCCGGCGACGAGTGTCGACACGCTGGCCTACGTCCGGGCGCTCATCCGCAACGTGCCCGACTTTCCCAAGCCCGGCGTCCTGTTCAAGGACATCACACCGCTGCTCGCCGATCCCAAGGGCTTTCACATCGTCATCGATGCGCTGGCCGAGCGCTTCATCGGCGAGCACATCGATGCAATCGTCGGGATCGAGTCGCGTGGCTTCATCTTCGGCAGCGCCCTGGCCGCGCGCCTCAACGCCAGCTTCGTTCCAGTCCGCAAGAAGGGCCGTTTGCCGGCGGCCGTCGATCGCGTGTCGTACGATCTCGAGTACGGCAGCGCCGAGCTCGAGATGCACAAGCACAGCATCCACGAAGGCGCCAAGGTGCTTGTCGTCGACGATCTGCTGGCCACCGGCGGAACGTCCGCGGCGACGGCGCAGCTCGTTCGCCGACAAGGGGGCTATGTGGTGTCGTTCGCCTTCGTCCTCGAGCTCGACGCGCTCGCCGGTCGCGAGCGTTTGATGCCTGTCCCGGTGGTATCGCTGCTGCACTTTGCGCTGGGTGAGTAGGTGATCGCTCAGAGGTGCCCGACGGGAAAGGGCATCACCTTCGCGATGTCACGCTCCCCCAGGCACAGCGCGATGAGTCGATCGACTCCGAGAGCGTTGCCGGCGGATGGGGGCATGCCTTCTTCGAGAGCAGCGAGGAATCGTTCGTCGATGGGGTAGACCGGCTTGGCCAAGGCCCTGCGCGCATCTTGATCGGCCAGCAATCGTCGCCGCTGCTCGCTCGCGTCGGTCAGCTCGCCGAATCCATTGCAAAGCTCGACGCCATCGACGTAGAGCTCGAAACGCTCACAGACGCGCGGATCGCCCGGCTTGGCGCGCGCCAGCGACGCCTGCGATATGGGAAAGTCGACGAGAAAGACGGGAGCTCCGGCCCTGGCGAGGGCAGGCTCGACCTTGTCGACGAGCGCCCGGAAATACGCCTCCGGATCGCGGGCGGCCATTGTGAGGGCGTCGTCGGGGGTGATGCCGGCAAACCGGTGAAAGGCTTCGGCCACCGAAATTCGCGCAAAAGGACGAGCGATTTCGAGGGGCCCGTGCTCGCCCCGCAAAGCGTGAGTCTTGGACTGTGCGGCGACGACTTCGGCAACGAGCGTTTCGGTGTCGCGCATGACGGCGTCGATGCCAGCAAAGCCTCGGTACCATTCGAGCATCGTGAACTCGGGGTTGTGTCGCGTGCCCACCTCACCGTGCCGAAACACGTGGGAGATCTGAAAGATGCGCGGAAGGCCGCCCGCGAGAAGGCGCTTCATCTGGTACTCGGGCGAGGTGATGAGGTAGCCGCCATCGGCCGCCACGGCATCGAGATGCAGATCGAGGCCCGGCGAGGGAACGAGCAGCGGCGTGTCGACCTCGACGAAAAGCTCGCGCGCAAAGTACGAGCGAATGGATGCGAACACCTGGGCTCGGGCGCGAAGGTTGGTTCCCACGTGGCCGTCGATGCACCGAGTTGCTTCCGCTCCCCGGACCGTCGTCGGACGATGTCTTTCCATCAGCGCGACGAGCTCCCATCGGGCCCGAGCGCGGCGCACCGACACCACCAGCAGGTCGCCCACATCGACATCGACGCTCCCGTGGACGTCGACACCGGCGAACGCATCGGAAATGTGGATGCGTTCGTGGGAAACTTGCATCACGCGACCGGCGACGAGGATCTCGCCATCGCCGGTGCCCGGTAGGTCGCTGGGAAAGTGTGCGGGCCGTGTTGCCACCTGATGCTCCTGGGCGGTTATAGTAAGGGATGCTCGATCCGGTCGATCAAGAACGACCGACCAACCCTGGGCCCCAGTCGAGAGGCCGGCCCAGGGTGGCCACCATCGTGGCGCTCGTCGGCTCGCTCACGTTGCTGGTGTCCGGGCTCGCTCTCTATGTCGTCGTGTCTCGCCTCGCTGGCGAGCCCGTGTCGCGCACGGTGGTCCGACCGACGGGAACGATCTTGATGGCCGTTCGCGATCTGGCTCGCCTCGAAACGAACGAGCTTCACATCGAGAAGGTGATCGATCTGACCGACAAGCAGAGCCGTTTTTTTGGCCTCGTCGATACCGCGGACGCCATCCTTCTCATTGCGGCGGGCGACGTCACCATCGGTGTCGATCTCTCCAAGATGGGTGAGAAGGACTTCGTGATCGATCCGCAAACCGGTGCGGCGCGCCTCACGTTGCCGGCCCCCGAGGTGCTCTCGACCCGGCTCGACGAGGAGCATACCTACGTCTACCGCAGGACCACCGGGCTCCTCGCCGAGCGCAACGAGCACCTCGAATCAAAGGCCCGTCAAGAAGCGGTGCGCGCCATCGGCGAAGCCGCCGGTGAGCCGGGCACGATGGAGAAGGCTCGCAAGCAGGCCGAACGCCAGGTCCAGCAGCTGCTCGAAAAATTTGGGGTCATCCACGCCACCATCGGCTTTCGCCCCGCCTGATCTCGCCTCACACCGAGCCGTGCGCGAAGCGAAACCAAATCAAACGATCGATCTCCGCGTCGCCGATGCCCTTTTGCCACTGGGGCTTCGGGCTTCTGCCTTCGAGCTCCGTGGCGAGGCTTCTGGCTTCTTCGAGGTAGGCGGCGCGCTCGGCGTCGAGATCGGGATGATGCGGCGGCCGGGGCGGTGGGCCGGCGTGACGGGCGGCGGCCTCGCCGAGCGCCTTGGCCGTCAGCTCGATGGGCGGCGCGTCGCGCATCGGGTTCGTGAGGTGGGTCCAGATCCCGTCACGAAAGTCCAGGCGATACAGGGGTAGGAAGGCTTCGCCGTGATCGGCCACGAGCTCGATGGCGGAGAGCACGAAATCGATTTCGGCGGCGCTGCCATAGTAGGGAAGCGATACCCGAACCCAGCCGGGCTTGATTCCCAGGATGCCGCGCGCAATCTGGGCCCGGTAGAGCTCGCTGCGAGCGGCATCGATTCCAAGCAGCTTGTGGCCGTAGGGCCCCGCGCACGAGCAACCCGCGCGATTTTGAATCCCGAACAGATGATCGAGCAACGTGGAAACGAAATCGTGGTGCAGGCCCTCGATGTTCAAAGAAAGAATCGGCAAGCGTGGCTCGCCCGTGGGGCCATAGAGGTGGATGCGAGGGTTGCGCGAAAGACGTTCGATGGCCTTGCTGGCGAGCGCGATCTCGTGCTCGGCAATCACGCTGGGGTCGAGCATCTCCTTGAGCAGAAAGGCGACGCCGGCCCGCAGATCCCCGATGATCGAGGGAGTGCCACCTTCCTCGCGCTCGTCGAGCCGCGCGACGTAGTCGATGTTCGCGCGGCCCAAACCGCCGACGTAGTCGACGGTGCCGCCTCCGGGTCGCTCCGGACATCCTCCCCGAAAAAGTGCGCAGTTGGCAACGAGGATCCCCGATGCGTTGGGCCCGCCGATGAACTTGTGCGGCGAAACGACGAGCGCATCGATGCGCTCGTCGGGATCGTTGGGGTGCATGTCGATGGGTACGTAGGGAGCGGAGGCCGCGTAGTCGAATACGGCGTAGGCTCCACCCCGGTGCAGGGCCCTGGCGATCCGCGGAACATCGGTCAGTAGCCCGGTCACGTTCGAGGCAGCCGAGAAGGCACCGAGCTTGAGCGGGCGATCGCGATGGGCCTCGAGCTTTTGCTCGAGATCGGCGACCGAAATGCATCCCTTCTCGTCGAGATCGACTTCGACGACGGTGGCAATCGATTCGACCCACGGCAACTGGTTGGAGTGGTGCTCGTAGGGGCCAACGAGGACAAGGGGCCGCTTGGCCTCGGGGATGTGCGACGAGAGGTGGTACTCACGCTCGAGCGGTTCGGGAATGCGGATGCCGAGAAGCCCGACCAGCTTGTTGATCGCCGCGGTGGCGCCTGATCCCACGAACATCACCACGTCGTCGGGCCCCGCTCCGACGGCGCGGCGAACCACGTTGCGCGCTTGCTCTCGCAAACCGCTCATGAGACGCCCCGTGGACGAGATGGCGGTGTGGGTATTGGCGTAGTAAGGCCGAACTTGCGAGAGCCAGTCTTCGACGAAGTGGACGAAGCGCCCAGTCGCCGTGAGATCGGCATAGAAGAGGACGCGTGGACCGAAGGGCGTCAAAAGCGTGGTGCCGCGACCCACCTCTTGCTCGCGGATGAGAGCGGTCAGCTCGTCGAAATTGGCCACCAGCGGAGCTTACACGCCGGCGAAGACCCGCGCCGCAAACGTGGCGATCTGGTGCCCCATCCACGGCCCCAGCACCGCGAGGGCGACGGCGACGGCAAGAAACCGGGGCAGGTGAGCGATGGTCATGTCCTGGATTTGCGTGGCCGCTTGCAGGACCGCCACGACCAGACCGACGAGCGCCGCGATGGCGACGATGGGGAGCGCGACGGCGACCGACAAGAGAAGCGCCTCCTCGGCTAGCTGGGCCAAGTCGGCCGGCGACATGCTATTCGGCCGCCCCGTCGGCGTCGGGGGTCGCCGCGCCGGTGTCGAATCCGGTGTCGCTGCTCATCGTTGCCGCGTCTTTCGCGGAACCGTCGCTCGCAGCGGCTTCGCTAGTGGCGGCTTCGCTCGGGATCGTCGACGCGCTATCGGCGGCAGCGTCGCCTCCCGCGGTACCCGCGGAGCCCGCGGCACCGGACGCATCTGCTGTACCGAACGCACCTGCTGTACCCGAGCCCGTGCTGCTGCTCGGCGCGGCCGTGCAGGCAGCGTTACCGATCGTGCAGCAAACCTCGGACGCGCCGCAGACCAGGTCCGACGCACAGTCGGCGTTACCGTTCATTTTATCGCAGCGCTCGCCCTCCGATTGGCTCTGACAAGCGGTCAGGACCAACGCTCCCACGAGCCAGACAGCCGCCAAAAGAGAGTGCCGCGCAGAGGCGTTCATTGGCTTCGTCTGCTAGCAGGTTCTCTGCCCACCGCCAACGGCAATTCGATCACCGCGCCTGTCGGCCCTTCTGCGCCTCGACGGTGGAAGCGAAAAGACCCACGTATTGAGCGGCGCTCGCCAGCGAGTAGACGAGCGAGATGTAGATGAGCCAGCGTCCGACGTGCACCAGGTCGACCACGCCCAGGTCGAACACGAGAAAATTCATCCGGTACGGGTAGCCGATCATCATCATCAGGATCCCGACCATTTGCAGCGCTGTCTTGGACTTGCCGCTGTCGCCCGCCGCGATGACGACTCCTTCGCTGGCGGCGATCGAGCGCAAGCCAGTGATGGCGATGTCGCGCGCCAGGAGCAACACCACCACCCACGGGGCGATGCGCCCCATGGGGACCATCCACACCAGCGAGGCCATCACGATGAGCTTGTCGGCGAGGGGATCGAGGAATTTGCCGAGCACGCTCACCAGGCCCCATTTGCGCGCCAGGTAGCCGTCGAGAAAATCGGTGATGGCCGCGCCCGCGAACAGCAGGGCCGCCCAGTAGCAGTCGCGCGGACCACCGCGATCGAGCAACACCAGGACCAACGGGATCACGATGATGCGTACCATGGTGAGCATGTTGGGCAGATTGACCGCGTCCTCGCGCAACGTGCGCTGCCTCTTGCGCCGCGCCGAGCGGACGGAGAGCTTGCCCTCGCTCACGATGCGACCAGCCGAGCGCCGCTGCTCGCGAACACCGTGCCCTCACCCGCAAACGAGATGAGGCCCGACGCTCCGCCCATGGCCTCTTCGGGTGACAGCTCACGCGGTAGCAGACGGCCGGCCCAGCCGACGACCGCGTCGCGCGCGACGATGACCGTCTTGTCGGCCTTGACCTCGCTGGTCACCAGGCGGCCCCTGGCTCGAAGCACCACGCCGCCTCGTCCACGCAGTTGCACGAGGGCGACCGCATCGCCCTGGAACGCCGCGAGGCGCCCGCTCTCGTAGGTGAGCGAGCTCTCGAAACCGACCAATACCGATTCGCGCACGAAGAGAAAGTCGCCGTCCATGCGAAAGGCGACGAGTTGCTCTCCCTCGCGTGGCCCCAGCGCGAGGTAACCCGCGCCGCCCAGGAGGACCATCGGCGTGTCGGCGCCCCCGAGAGGCTCGTCGAGGGTGCGGTTGCGCATGCGCCTGAGGAGCCGTTCGTGCTTGAACGCCTGGGCGTCGCCCGCCAAAAGTTGAATGTCCGAGAGGCGCGCGGCAAAGCTGGTTTCGACGCGAGCGAGAACCAAACCGCTGGGGTGCAACCACAGCCCGGGCTCGTGGGGAAACTTGAGCAACGATCCGCGTGCGAGATTCGCGAGCGTGCCGATCTCGCCAGAAGCGGCGACAGGAACGTCCTGCAACGGCACGGCCGACGGCCTTTCGCTGGAAACAGCGGCGGGGGGCACGGTCGCGATCCGGGGAACGGCGGGGATTCCGGTGAGCGTGACTTCGCGCTCGAGGTCGTGAAACGGGGACGATGCGGCGGTGCCGTCGTCCGATGGCTTGAAGTCGGGCGGGGGCACCGAGAGCGATCTCGCCGGAGCTCCGCTGGCCAGAAGGTCGTCCATGCGCCGCGCCATTCCGTGTTGCTCACCGCGGTGGAACGCCGCGCGCGCCTTCTCGTAGTCGCCGAGCCTCTCGTGAACGAGCCCGAGGTACGCCCAGGCGCGCATGTGATCGGGCTGAGCGAGCACGAGCGTCTCGAGCAAGGTGCGCGCCTTGTCTGGCTGTCCCGTTTTCAGGTAGCAAAGCGACAGGTTCTGGGCGAGCGCGGCGTCGCGCGGAAATTCGCGGATGAGCTCTTCGTAGATCTCGATTGAGCGGGGGTAGAGACCGAGACGAAAATAGACGACGGCGAGAAGATCCTGGCCCTTGGCGTCGCGCGGCTGGAGCTTGAGGGCCTGCTCGAGCTCCTCTTTCGCCTCGTGGACGCGGTTGTCTTGAAGCAGCTCGCTGCCCCGATAGAGGTGAAAGAGAAAGTCCTCGGTGGCATCGGGAGCTGCCACCCGGTGCCGGTAGTCCGAGGTCCTCCCTCTGTCGCCAGAGCCACCTTGCATGGCCTGCGAGAGTAGCACTTATCAAGCGTGCAGCGCGCCAAAACGGCCCTTTCGTGCTATGGCTCGCCCGTGAGCCGCACCGCCAAAGTTGCGCGAAAAACGCGCGAAACCGAGATCAACGTCGAGCTCGACCTCGATGGAACGGGCAAGGCCGACGTCCAGACGCCGCTGCCATTTTTGTCGCACATGGTCGAGCAGATCGCGCGGCACGGCCTCATCGACTTGACCGTTCGCGCGGTCGGCGATGTCGAGATCGACGGGCATCATACCACCGAAGACCTGGGCATCGTCCTCGGCCAGGCCGTGCTCGAGGCCATCGGCGACAAGAAGGGGCTCGTTCGCTACGGGTGGGCAACACTTCCCATGGACGAGGCTTTGGTCACGGCAGCCATCGATCTGTCGGGGCGGCCCTTCTTCGTCTGGAAGATCCCGCTGCCGAAAGCCAAGCTCGGCACCTGGGACGTCGAGCTGGCGCCCATTTTTTTCGAAGCCTTCGCGCGCACGGCGATGTGCAACCTGCACCTGAGGCTCCACGAGGGAGAGAACCTCCACCACATCGTGGAGATTTCGTTCAAGGCCTTCGCCAAGGCGCTCTCGCAGGCGACGCGTCTCGATCCGCGCATTACCGAGGTCCCTTCTACGAAGGGCGCGCTCTAGGGTCACGCCATGGCCACCGTTGCCATCGTCGACTACGGCGTCGGAAACCTGCGCTCCGTTCAGAAGGCCGTCGAGCGCGCCGCCTCCGACGCGGGCCTCGCCTGGGGTGCGGTCATCACCGACGATCCCGATTCCATCGCCCGCGCCGACAAGGTCATCGTGCCGGGGCAAGGCGCCTTTCGCGATTGTGCCGTGGCCCTCGGTCGCGGAATCGGCGCCGCCGTTCGCTCGCAAATCGATCGCGGCACGCTGTACCTCGGCATTTGCATGGGGTTGCAAACGCTATTCGCCTCCAGCGAAGAAGCACCCGGCTACGAGGGGCTGTCCTTTTTCGGGGGCACGAACATCAAGCTCGCCGATGGGCAACGCGACGCCGCCACGGGCGAGGCGGTGAAGATCCCGCACATGGGCTGGAACCGCATCGAGCTCGCCGGCGCCGGCCATCCCTACCTCGAGAAAGCGGGCGGGAAGGGGACGCATTTCTATTTCATCCACTCCTACAACGCGAACCCCACCGACCGATCGCTCATCGTGGGAACGGTGCAACACGGACCGTTCCAGGTAACGGCCGCGGTCGCGCGCGACAACGTCTTCGCCTCGCAATTCCATCCCGAAAAGAGCCAGGCGGCGGGTCTCGCTCTTCTCGCTGCCTTTCTCGAAAGCTAAACCAATGGAGCTCTGGCCGTCGATCGATTTGCTGGGGGGCAAAGTGGTGCGCCTGCACCAGGGTGATTACGACAAGGTGACCGTCTACCACGATGATCCGGTGGCCCTCGCCGCGTCGTGGCGAGGCGTGGCGCGTCACCTGCACGTGGTCGATCTCGAGGGCGCGCGCAGCGGCCGTCGCGTCGCGCAAGATCTCGTCGCGCGCATCGTGCAAGCCTTCGGTGAAGGCGTCGAAGTGGCCGGTGGCATTCGGGATCGCGAAGCCATCGAGACCTGCCTCGCGACGGGCGCCCAGCGCGTCGTGCTCGGCACCGCGGCCATTCGCACCCCGGATCTCGTGCGTTCGGCAGCCGCGGCGCACCCCGGGGTGATCGTGCTGGCGGTCGACGCGAAGGACGGCAAGGTCGCCACCGATGGATGGCTCTCGGTCTCGACGCGCACGGCGGTCGAGGTCGTGCGCGAGATGGCCGATCTTCCGCTGGCCGCCGTGCTTTACACCGACATCGCGCGCGACGGCACGCAGGTGGGTCCCAACATCGAAGCCACCGCTCGTCTCGCACGCGAAGGTGGGCTACCCGTGCTCGCCTCGGGCGGCGTCTCGAAGCTCGACGATCTCTCCCGCCTGGCCGAGCACCCCGGCCTCGCCGGCGCCATCGTCGGGCGCGCTCTCTACGAAAAAGTATTCACCCTCGCCGAAGCCGTGCGCACCGCTGCGGGCCACCCGTAGACTCGGGTTACGTCGCTGTCCTAGTTCAGCCAGTGCCGTGCGGAAGAGAGGCCTTCGAGACGCGCCTTGATGGCCTTGGCATCGGTGGCGTCGGGGCTTAGCTCGAGGAAGCGGTTGAGGTCGGCGCGCGCGACTTCGATCGAACCGAGGCGCGCGGCGAGCAGACCGCGCTCGCGAAGCGCGAAGGGCGCGTCGGGGGTGAGGGTGACGAGACGATCGAGCGCCAAGAGGGCGCGCGAATTCTCACCGCGGGCGAGATACACCGCTTTCAGGTTGGTGAGCATGCGGGCCAGCACCAGCCGGGGTGCCGCGGGCTCGAGGTGCTCGGGGCGCAGCGTTTCGTTGGTGCCGACCACCCGCTTGAGAAGCGAGGCCAAGGATCTCTTGTCGAGCACGCGCCCGCCGAAGAAAGGATCGACGATGACCGGACCGCGGTCGGGCTCGTCGGCGTCGCGTTCGAGCCGCACCAGGAAATGCCCGGGGAAGCTGACCCCATGGGCCCGGACGCCGACCCGCCTGGCTATCTCGCAGTAGACGATGGCGAGGGTGATGGGGATGCCGAGGCGACGGTCGAGCACGTCGGGCAGAAGGCTATTCTTGGGGTCGTAGTAGTCGGTCTCGTTGCCGGCGAATCCCTGCCGCTCGTAGAGGTAATGCGCCATCTCGAGCGCCTGGGCATCGCCCGTCATCTGGTGCAAGCCGAGGCGCGAGATGGGAGACGACAGCTCGTCGAATCGCCCGAGAAGCGAGGCGATGTCGAGGTCTTCGTACACGTCACGGGCGATGAGCGCGGCGCCGAGCGCCACGTCGATCGATTCTTCACCCGGCATGGCCAGCTCTTCGAAGCGGGGCGAAAGGCGCCCGCGAGCGGTCAAGGGGTCGAGCGGAGGCATCGCGCAGGGTAGAGATGACGCGATCGGGGCAGACGTGCAAGGATTGTCGGTGGGATCGAGCCATTTTCGTGGATGTGCAGTTGAGCTATGGACCGGGACGGCATGGATCGAGTGAACAAGGCGAACGAAGCGCAAGAAGCGGCGTTTGGGGCCGCCCGATTGCGCGTCGAAGAGCTGCGATCGCAGATCGAGCACCACGACTACCGCTACCACGTGCTCAGCGCTCCCGAGGTGTCCGACGCACAGTACGACAGTCTCGTCCGCGAGCTGAAAGAGCAGGAGACGCGCTACCCGCAGCTCTTGACCGCCGACTCTCCGACGCAGCGGGTGGGCGGGACCGCGAGCGCGCTTTTCGCGCCGGTGCAGCACTCGTCGCGCTTGCTCTCGCTCGACAACGCGTTCGACGAGGCCGAGCTCGAGGCG
>JBBSDY010000057.1:0-10988 GCA_038240245.1 Polyangiales bacterium | reverse complement strand
TCGTTGGAGCGAAAGAGCCCGGCCAGGCGAAGATCGTGATCGTTGGTGAGCTCGGCCTCGCGCGCGGCAATCGCGCTCGATCGCTCGGTGGCTGACTCCGCCTTGAGCGCGGCGATGGCCTCGTCGCGAGCCGCTTGCTCCGCCGCCCGCGCTTCGCTGACGGCGCGCGACAGGCTCTCTGCTGCCTCGTTTTGGGCTGTCTCGAGCGCGCTCTTCTTGGCCTCGATCTCGCGGTCCATCTCCTGCTGGTGTTGCTCTTTGGCAGCCGCGATCTGCGCGTCGCGCTCGGCGAGCTCGGCCTCGTAGCGCTTGTGAATCGTGGCCAGCTCGGCCAGCTTGGACTCGAGCTCGATTTTCGTTTTTTCGCCGCGCGTCTTGAAGTCCTCGGCGCGCTTGGCGGCCTGGTCCTTGTCGGCCCTGGCGTTGTCAGCGACCGACTTGGCGCTCTGCACGTCTTTCTCGAGTGAGCCGATCTTGTCTTCGAGATCGGCTTTCTCTCTCTCCAATGCGAGAGCGGTGTCGCTCGAATCGAGCAGGTCTTTTTCCTTGCGACCAATCTGGTCGCGAAGGTTCAAGATCTCTTTGTCCTTCTTGTTGAGCGCCTCGCGCAGATCGAGAAACTCGCGGCTGGAAACGCCGCCGACCTTTTGACCGGACGCCGCCTTGGTGCGAAGCTCGTCGAGCTCGCGTTGCAGGCGCACCACCTGATCGTTGGATCCCGGATCTTGCAGCGCCGCTTCTTCCATGCGCTGCACTTCGGCCTTCGCGCTGGACAGCTCGCGCTCGAGCCGCGCGGCTTCCGTCTTCTGCTTTTCGAGGTCACTGCGCAGTCGCTCGACCTCGGCGTCGAAGGACGGGCGCGGCGGGATGGACGACTTTTTGACGTTGACGACCACCGGAACCACCGGCGCCGGCGGAAACACCGACGTCAGCCCCTTGCCCTCGGGCGGGTTGCTCTGTCGGGCGGGCGGCGACTCGCTGTCCATCAGACGATCGAAGGCGTTGTTGGTAAAGGCCTCGACCTCGGCATCGACCTTGCCAGAAGACGGCGCCACGCTGCCGCTTGCCGACGCACCGTTGCCGTCTTCGATGTCGCCGAGCTCGATCTCGTCGTCGATGATGATGGCCGAGTCGTCGGTGAGGCTGATGGGGCCGCTGCCGTTTTCGAGCTCGACATAGGGGCGCATGTGCTCGAGCAGCTCGCCGAAGGCGATGGGCTTGTGCACGTAGTCCTCGGCGCGCGTTCGGAGCTTGCGGTGCTGCTCGAAGGTGTCGTCGCTCGACTCGCTCGACATGATGATGAGCGGAACGTCCTTGAGCGCCGGATCCTTCTTCAGCTTGTTGCAGACAGAAAAACCGTTCATCCGCGGCAGCTCGATGGAGAGCAAGATGAGATCGGGGCGATCCGAGGCAGCGGCCATCAACCCCGCATTGCCGTCATCGACCACCTGGGCAACGAGACCCAAGCGGCTGAGCTCGGTCCGAAGCTCGCCAGCGAACGCGGGATCACTCTCGAAGACGAGAACTTTGGTGGGCATGATTGCGGTGGAGGCTCCGGCGCGGGTGGGCAGTGATTTTATATGGATCACGCCGAGACTTCGAGTTTTTCCGTAAGGGCCTTGGGGGGCGACCCCGGGGGCCTAGCCGCGGCTGGCCTTTTCATCGTGACCGCTCGTGCCCGCGCGACGCGCGAGGACGTCGAGGACGGCACGAAAGGGCGTCCCGCGCGACGCGAGCCCCACCAGGAGGTGATACACGACGTCGGCGGCTTCGCTGATGACGCGCTCGTCGCTCTCGCCCACGAGGGCACGAGCGAACTCATCGGCTTCTTCGCGCACCTTGTCGCCAATCTTGCCCGGCCCCGCGTCGAGCAAGCTCTTCGTGTAGCTCTTTTGGGCGGTGCTCCGTCGACGCAATGCGATTTCGGCCTCCAATCGCTCGAGAAACGCGGTCGCCGCAACGCTCTCGTCTCGAATGCCGTCGGGGCCGAGGTGACGAAAGAAGCAGGTTGGCTGCCCCGTGTGGCACGACGGACCGACGGGATCGGCCAGCACGAGGAGCGTGTCTGCATCGCAATCGACGTAGAGCTCGCGAACCACGAGCGAATGTCCGCTCGACTCGCCCTTCTCCCACAGCTTGCCGCGCGACCTGCTGTAGAATGTCGCCTTGCCCGACTCGAGCGTCTTGGCAATCGCCTCCTTGTTTACAAAGGCGCACATCCGCACCTGACCCGTCAGCCGATCTTGCACCACCGCCGGCATCAGCCCTCGCTCGTCGAACTTCAGTGCATCCATCCGCGCGACCATAGCCCAGCCCGGGTTCGAAGACACGAGGGGGCAGTCACCCCCATACGGGTGCCTCTTATGGGGGTTCAAAGCCTCGTAACGCCCGGCCATTCTTCAGCAAATACCAATGATTCCAGGCACATGTGAACTTGGTCCGATCAGTGCTCTAGTGAGAAGTTGTGTCGCACCTGTATTTGCACTGTCCCGCCCCCCTAACGGAGGTTTCATGAAACGCCATCGCTCGGTCAAACCCCTCCTCACCATGGCCGGCGTGGCCGTGCTCGGACTGTCGGGCATGAGCTGCAGCAGCAACCCGAGCAAGTCCGACTCGTCCTTTGTCGCGGGCGGCGGATACACCGGCGCGGGCGGGTACACTCCCGGCGCGGCGGTCGACGCCATGGTCTTCGTCAAGCGCCAGCACACCACGGTCGCCAGCGATGGCACGGTGAGCATCGACGTCGCGGGCGGCAACGGCCAGGTCATCGACTACCAGCGCTACGTGCCAGGCGGCGGCGTCTTCCTGCTCAAGCCGGCGCGGCCCGACGGGCAGCTCACCAACCTCACCGCCCAGTTCACCACGGCGGACATCGCGGGGCTCGACCTCTCGTTCAACGCGCAAGACGTCGTCTTCGCCATGAAGAAGAGCGGCGACGACCACTACCACATCTACACCGAGAACGTCGCTTCGGGCGAGATTCACCAGAAGACCTTCGGTGACAACGACGACATCAACCCCATCTACGTCCCGGGCGACCGCATCGTCTTCGTGACCAACGAAGCCTTCACCGAGATGGGCACCCGCGCCGACGAGTACAACCACGGCCGCGTCGTGACGCAGCTCGCATCGGTGACCACCAGCGGCGGCGACGCAGATCGCAAGCTCTGCTCGCAAAACCTGTCGCACACGGTCAATCCCTTCCTCCGCTACGACGGCTCGGTCGGCTACTCGCGCTGGGAGCACCTCGGCGGCGTCAACGACGTCAAGCTGTTCCGCATGGCGCCCGACTGCACGCAGATGATTCACGTGGCAGGTCAGTTCGGCAAGCCCTCCAACTCGCTGGTCCAGGTCACCGAGATCTCGCCCAACACGATGGTCGGCATCGCCACCAACCGCGAGCGCACCATCCAGGCGGGCTCGCTCGTGAAGATCGACTCGCAGTTTTACGACAACGGCGTCGCCAGCACCCAGTATCCCCGGCTCGACTCCGAGCACGTCAAGTACGACGTGCTGACCCCGACCGTTCCCACCGGCGACGATCCCTCACCGGCTGGCCGCTACCGCAACCCGCGCGCGCTGCCCGACGGTCGCCTCATCGTTTCGTGGGCCGACGGCATGGTGAATGACACCAACGAGCTGTCGCAGACGCCGCCCGACTTCGGCATCTACATCTACGATCCCAAGGCGAACGCCGATCAGCCGAACCAGCTCATCTACAATGACAAGCAGGCGTGGGACCTCTACGCCATCCCGCTTGCGGCGCGCAACTCTCCGCCGATCATCGGTTCGGTGCAGAACCTGACCGACAACTCGCAACCGGGCACCATCGGCTCGCTCGACGTCAAGAACACCGACCTCGTCGACAACAACGTCAACACCGTCCAGCACTACGCGGGCAAAGACCTGAGCATGGCGCTCCCCGCGGCTCTCAAAGAAGCCGTCAAGGTTCGCGTCATCGAAGGCTTCTCCACCGAGGGCGCTCCGGGCGTCACGATGTTCGGTCTGACGATGGACGAAGGCGCCGCGGTTCTTGGCGAGGCAACGGTCTACGGCGACGGGTCATGGCTCGCCAACGTGCCCTCGTACATCCCGATGCACTTGCAGCCCATCGACAAGTTCGGCCTGTCGATTCGTAACCAGCGTCTGTGGATTCAGAGCATGCCCGGCGAAAGCAGGGTCTGCGGTGGTTGCCACGAGAGCCGCACCGGCGACAACTCGCTCGGCATCAACCAGAACCCGACCGTTGCGTCGACCAAGGGTGCCGAGCGATTCGACACCACGCCGATCGCGCAGCGCCAAGAGTTCCCCTGGAACAAGGTGCAGACGTTCCTCACCGCCAACTGCGTCAGCTGCCACAATGCCACGCAAAACGGCAGCGGCCCGCAGACGTTCTACCATCTGACGAAGACCGACGCGGCGACGGGTGTCGCGACCACGTACGACATCCCCACGCTCGACTTCTCGGCCGACGAGATCGCCGTGTACTACGACCGCAAGGTTCAGTCCTGGGCCAAGTCGTACGTCTCGATCTTCTACCCGGCCACGCTCGACATGATGACCGGCGGCTTCACCGTCACCGGCGTCGTGCCTCCCAAGTGGGGCGTTCCCGAGTCGGCGCGCGAGAGCGTGCTCATCGAGAAGCTCAACGTGAAGGCCGCCGACGGCAGCTACGCCTGGGACCCGGCGACGCACAAGTCGCACCCCGAAGACGTGGGCGTGACAACGGTCACCGACGCCGACCGACAAATGCTCATCAAGGTGATGGACCTCGGCGGGCAGTACTACTCACGGCAGAACAGCACCTATATGCCCAACACCACTGACCCAACTGCCGGGAAGCAGTAAGAGGAGCATGTCATGAACAAGCGAACCCTCAGCTACGCACTTTTCGCAAGCCTCCTCGCCGGCGGTGCTCTCACCGCCTACCACCGAGCCCACGCCGACGCGTCGGCCTCGCTCCCCCGCGGAACGGCGGCTGTCTACAAGGGCATCCCCGCCGACCAGGTCGAGCAGCTCACCTCGCCCGATCGCATCAAGTCGGTGGCGCTCAATCCCGGCGCCCCCAGCCGAATCTGGCAAGCCCTCGAGCACGGCGAGAAGGTCGACTGCCTCGACTGCATCCCGTCGGTCGAGCCGCTCCTCTACGATGCCAACGCCAAGAATCGCGAGATCTCGGCGTGGTGGCTGCGGCGCCGCATCTTCGGCGTCTTCGGCCAAGGCGAAGTCTACGAGCGCGTGGTGAACAACCTGGCCAACCACGCCGATCCGACCATCCGCGCTCGGTCGGCCGAAGCTCTCGGTGAGTTCCTCTCCTTTGCGGGTGCGCAGCCGCTGGCGACTGCCCTCGTGAACGACGCCTCACCGGCGGTGCGTGCCGCCGCGGCTCGCGGTCTCGACCGGTTGAACACCACCGGCCCGAACAACGAGCTGTCCGTCGCCCTCTCCGACAAGGACGAGACGGTTCGCCTGGCAGCGCTCACCGCCGCCGGCCACGTGCACAGCTTCAGCGACGTGGCGGCCATTGCCCTGCGCGTCGGTGACTCGTCGTCACTCGTGCGCCGTCACGCGGCCTCGGCCCTCGGGGCGATGCGAGCCAAGGATTCGGTCGTGGCCCTCATCGCACTTACATCGGCCCAGGAAAGCGACGCTCAGACTCGGGCCGAGGCGGCTCATTCGCTCGGTCTGATCGGCGACCCGGCAGCCAAGAACGCGCTGACGGCCGCCCAGAACGATCCCGACCAGTTCGTGCGTGACGCAGCCGCGATCGCGCTTCGTCGTATGTGATAGTGTTCTGCTGATGGGACGCCCCACCAGCAGGCGCGACGTTCGAAGCGGCGGATCCTCGACAAAGGGTCCGCCGTTCGGCGTTTGGGCGCTCGCCGCCGTGTCCGCGCTGGCGACCGCGGTCGGCGGTTGCACGACCAAGCACCCCACCGAAGACACTTATTTCGACCGCACGGTCAGTCCCATCATTCAGGACTCGTGCGTGCACACCAACACCGGCGCCAACTGCCATTTTACCCAGCCCAAGGGTAACGCCATCGGCAACCTGTCGCTCGAGTCGTACGAAGACCTCGTCAAGCGGCGCGATCTGCTCGTCAACTACGGGCCCTACGGCCTGCCGAACATGCTGCTCAAGAACGTCGACTCGTTCGACCTTCTTCTGACGGCATTCGACGGAACGCCCATTACCGTGCGCACCGACATCCGACACTCGGGCGTCAAGATCGTCGGGCTCACGACAGCGGGCTTCAATACAATCAAGAACTGGATCCAGGGCGGCGCCAACAAGAACAATGCCCTGGCCGCGCCCGTCGTCGCCGCACGCGACAATTGCACTGACGTTTATCCCACCGATCCCGCCTTCCAACCGGACAGCGATCCTTCGACCGCCGATTTTCAGGAGTTCAAGACCTACGTGCAGCCCGTCGTGGGGGACACGTGCGCCGCAGGCAATTGCCACGGCTCGCCCAGCAACACGCTGCGGCTCGTGTGCGCCACGGGAAAGGGCGGCGTCAGCACCGACGTTCTCGCCCGCTGGAACTACTTCGCCGCCAGCCAGTACCTCGCCACCACGCCCCAAGGTCTGGGATCGAGCGAGATCTTGCGCCGACCGCTCGATCCCCAGACGGGCGGCGCGTACCACGAGGGTGGGGCGATCTTCGCCACGCAAACGGATCCTGGTTACGTCGCGCTTCTCGCCTGGGCCAAGGACCACGGGCCCAACATGAACGTGCCGGCGACGGCGGGCTTCACGTTCTTCGCCAAGCGCGTGCAGCCCATGCTCGTGAAGAAGGGCTGCATGATCCTGGGCTGTCACTCGCCCGCGATGTTCCACGACTACCGGCTGCGGGGCGGAAGCGGTGGCACCTTCAGCCTGCCCACCACGCTCACCAACTACGAGCTCACCCGCGCCCAGATCGCCATGGAATCCCCCGATCCCAGCGCCAGCCGCTTGATCGCCAAAAACCTGGTGCGCCCCGACGAGCAAGTGGGGGGTCGCGGCATCATTCACCGTGGCGGTGCGCTGCTCGATGACTTCGGCGTGGATCTGGCGTCACCGATGACCTGCGCCAAGGCCGAGGGCAACGATCCCGACGCCGGGCCGCTCGACAAGCAGCACGCGTACTGCGTCATCGCGAGGTGGATCCAGATCGAGCAAGCCGACGCCAAGCTGCAGCAGCTGTCGGGCATGATCTACGTGAAGAAGAAACCGGCGCCCCCGCCCGATCTGCCGCAGGACTTCGCCAACTACTCGGCCGGATCCGACCTGTGCTTCACCGGTCTTGCGATGGACCCGATGACCGGCGCGATCACGCCCTCGGCTGCCGGCGCGTGCACGAGCCTGCTCGCCGGATGCACGGGCTTGTCGGCGGCCACGGCCGATATCCGCCATCCCTCGGTCTCGTGGAAGGCCAACAAGATCGCCTTCGCCGCGCGAAGCAGCGCGGCCGAGCCTTACGCGATCTGGACGGCCAACATCGACGCCACCGGCGCCGTCTCGGCCTGCGCCAAGGATCCCGCCATCGCCGCGACGCCCAGCGCACCGGGCTGGACCGACAACGGCGCGCTCATCCACAACTTCGACCCGGTGTTGACTCCCGACGATCGCATTGTCTTCGCTTCCACGCGGGGCAATGTCATGAACACCGACGCCTTCGACTACCACGGCCCCACCCACACGCCGGCCGATCCCACACGGTGGAATGCCAACCTCTACATCCTCGATGCGTCCGGCCAGGTCCGGCAGCTGACCTTTTTGCTCAATCAGGAATTTTTGCCCTCGATGATGTCCGACGGCCGGCTCATCTTCACCACCGAGAAGCGCGCGCCCAACTTCTACCAGCTCGCCGGGCGTCGAATGAACCTCGACGGGGGCGACTACCATCCGCTCTTCGGTCAGCGCGACACGGTCGGTTTCAATCAGATGACCGAGGTGGTCGAGCTCGCCAACAAGAATCTCGCCGCCATCTTCAGCGACCAAAAGGCAGCGCATGGCGCGGGAACGCTCGGCCTGGTCAATCGCTCGCTCGGCCCCGATCAGGTCTCCCAGGATCCGGCCGACTACGTTTCGGATCCGGGCGCGATCGGCTGGCCCGCGCCCAACTTTTACGTGCACTCACTTCATTTCCCCGATGCCGCCGCCACGGGCCACGTCGGTGCGGGAAACACGGGCGCGTACCGCAGCCCGGCCGCTCTGCCCAACGGAAACCTGTTGGTGAGCTACGCCGCCAACGCGATGGACATCGCCAACTTCTCCGGCAATTTCGACATCGTCATCATGGACGAGATCACCGGCGCCCGCACACCGGTCACCAGCGATCCCGCCAACGACGAGCTCTTTCCGGTGGCAGTTTACCAGCGCATGGACCGCAAGGTCTTCAAGTCGCGCCCCGACGAAGCCAATGCCAACACGCGCGTCTACACCGAGGGCGAGGACGTGAACCACCCCGCCAACGTGTCCGACGTCACCATCCTGGACGCGCAGATCCTGGGCGGTCTTCTCTTTCAGAACACGCGCACCGGGTTGCAGAACGTCGAGACGGGTCGCACACTGCCCGTGCTCTCGTCGTTCGAGGTGTACGAAGACGTACCGCCCACCGGCAGCGACGCGGCCACCTACACCGCGATGGACGCCTACGGCAGCGTGTTCGCTCGCCGCCGCTTGCTCGGCAGCGTCGGGCTTCTGGGAGACAACAGCGCTCGTCTGGTCGTACCGGGAGGTCTCCCCCTCGTTCTTCGCGGAAGCTTCACCGTCGACGGCGCCGCCGGCGCGCCGCGCTTCCAGCGCGAAGAGATGCAGTTTTATCCGGGCGAATACTCGCACCAGGGCTTTCAACAAACGTTCTTCAACGGCCTGTGCGGCGGCTGCCACGGCTCGGTGAGCGGTCACGAAGTCGATCTCGCGCTGCAGCCCGACATTCTCACCCAGGCGTCGCGCGTGCAGGCCCGCGACATCGTGGGTGCGGTCATCGGTGCGGTGCCCGGCTCGCGCGGCCCAGATGTGGGACCGACTGACTGAGCGGGTTCGGGGGATCGTGCTGCCGGCGATCCTCGTCGCCGGTGCCGCCGTGCTGGCCGCGGTCGGTCACCGCAACTATCCCATCCAGCTCTGGCTCTTCTGGCGCTACGCGAGCTACTGGCTCGTGTGCGGGATCTGGAGCCTCGCTTGCCTGAGCGCCGGGCTCGTGGCGATGCGTCTCATCGTGAAGCAGCGACTGCCGGGGGGCGAGGGGCTCGTTCTCGGGTTTGCCACGGGAGTCTACGTCTTCGCTCTCGCCGTGTTCGCGGGTGGGCTCGCCGGTGTGCTCGGCCCGACGTTCGCGGTCGTGTTGCCTCTCCTGCTTCTGGTGCTGGGAAGATCCGAGCTGCCGGAGCTGGTCCGGTGTGCGCGCAAGCTGCGTTCTCTACCTGCGCCTTCCGGCGCGTTTCTCGTGATCAGCGCGTGGGGTCTCGTGTGCCTGGCAATGATCTACCTGACGATCATGACGCCGGAGAACGCGTCCTACGATGCGCGCTGGTACCACCTGCCGATGGCCGAGCACTACGCGGCGCAGGGTGCCATTCGCCGCTTTGCCGAGGGCTGGTTCCCCGGCGCATGTCCGCAGCTTTCGAGCTTGCTCTACACGTGGGCATTCTCACTGCCCGCGACGGCGCTCTTCGACCGAGTCGAAGTGGCGGCACACCTCGAGTACGCGCTCTTTCTGGCGACGCTCGCCGGTGTTCCGGTGCTCGTTCGACGCCTGGTCCCGGGGGCGCGCAGCGGCGCGGCGTGGACGGCGCTCTTTGTCTTTCCGGGCGTGTTCATCTACGACTCGAGCCTCACCGTCGCGGCCGACCACATTCTGGCCTTCTGGGCCATTCCGATTTTTCTCGTGCTTCTTCGGGTGAACGGTCGGCTCGACGTTCGGCGGTGCCTCTTGCTGGCGCTGATGATCGCCGGGGCCGCACTGACCAAATACCAGGCAGTGTGCTTGCTCGCGTTTCCGGCGCTTGCCGTGCTCGTCCTCGGGATACGACGTCGGCAGTGGACCGGCCTTCTCGCGTTCTGCGGGTCAGGCTTGATCTTGACGTCGCCGCACTGGCTGAAAAACTGGGTCTGGTACGGCGATCCGCTGTACCCCGTTCTGCACGACCATCTTTCGGCGCGCCCGTGGACCGCGGATTCGGCGGGGCGCTTCGACCTTCTCACCGAGAGACTCTGGCGCCCGGTCGCGCCGACGTTCGGGGGAAAGGTCATCGAATCGCTCGGGGCAATGTTTACTTTCTCTTTCATTCCCCATGACTGGGAGGCATTTCATCATGATGCCCCCGTGGTGGGCTCTCTCTTCACCATCGTCGTGCTCGCGCTCCCCTTCGTGAAGGGCGGCCGGCGCGTGGCACCGCTCGCGCTCTCTACCTTGACCGGCGTCTTCGTCTGGTACTGGCTGTCGCACCAGGACAGGTATTTGCAGGCCCTTGTGCCGTGGATGGCGGCGACCACCGCCGCGGCGATGATTCTCATCTGGAGATCGGGGATGCTGTCGCGACTCGCCCTGGGAGGGCTCGTCGCACTTCAGCTCGTGTGGGGCGCCGACGCCTACTTCACGCCCGCGCACCCCATCATTGGATCTCCGGTCAAGGCGGCCGTCGATCTCTTGTCGTCCGGATTTCGAAAAGACTACGTTACCCGGCTGCGCCCTTTCGGCGCGTGGTGGGACATCGGTGTGGCGCTCCCCAGGGACTCCAAGCTGCTGGTCCACGAGATGTTCGGGCACGTTGGGGCACGCTCGGCATCGGTGTCGGACGCCCCCGGATGGCAAGGCGGCATCAGCTACGGCCGCCTTTCCGGCCCGCGCGAGGTCTTCGATCTCCTGTCGAGCATGGGGGTGACGCACGTCGCTTATCGCCCCGGGATCAGCGACGGAACCGACAGCATCGCGGGCGATCTGGTCTTCTTCGAGTTCGTCACCCGGTGGACGCGCAACCAAAAGGTGTTCGGGCAC
>JBBSDY010000056.1:0-11070 GCA_038240245.1 Polyangiales bacterium | reverse complement strand
GGTCAGCGTGATCGATCCGCTCGACTTTCAGATCGTCGTCTCGCGCGGACGGCCGGCCCTCTACCATTCGGGCGCGCTCGTCGGAAAGGCCGATCTGGTCATCCCCCGTATCGGCGCCAGCATCACCAACTATGGACTCGCCGTCGTTCGCCAGTTCGACATGATGGGGGTCCCCGTTCTCAACACCGCGGTCGCCATCGCGCGCAGCCGCGACAAGCTGCGCGCGTTACAACTGCTCACCCGCAAAAGCATCGACGTTCCCACCACGGTGTGCGCGCGATCGCCAGCCGGGCTCGCCGCGGCGCTCGAGCTGGTCGGCGGGTGTCCGGCCATCGTGAAGCTGCAGCAAGGCACGCAGGGCATCGGAACTATGATCGCCGAGACCCCGCAAGCGGTGGCGTCCTTGCTGGAGACATTGTGGGCGATGGGGCAGGACATCGTGCTCCAGGAGTACATCCGCGAGTCCAAGGGCCGGGACATCCGCGCCATTGTCGTGGGATCGCGCGTCGTCGCGGTGATGAGACGCACGGCGAAGGCCGGCGAGTTTCGCTCCAACCTGCACCGTGGCGGCGTTGGCATCAAGGTCAAGCTCGACCGGCGCTACAGCTCGGCAGCCGTGGCGGCCACCCGCGTCATGGGGCTCGAGGTTGCCGGCGTCGATATGCTCGAGGGCGCGGCCGGGCCAAAAATCCTGGAGATCAACAGCTCGCCGGGCCTCGAAGGAATCGAGCGCGCCAGCGGCGTCGACGTGGCGACGGCCATCGTCAAGCACGCCGAGCGATTCGTGAGTCAGCACAAGGGCACGCGCAAGCGCTCGGTGAGCTACCGCCTCTCCGAGGGACTCGACCAGGAGCGGGCGGTGGTCAAAGTGCGATCGCCCAAGAACAGCCGACAAGCGGCTCGCTAACCGCACCCCTCATTCTTCCCTCCCAGGATCTGCGAGATCCCCGCCGCGATCCCGGCGATCCTCGATGATTTTTGTTGCGAGACTTCTTTCTTTCGCAACATCGCTCCGACTAGGATGCCTGCGCCGCCGTGAAGCTTCGCGTTCTTGCCGTTCGTATTTCCAGGCTGATCGCTTGCTCGTTGGTCGTCGTGGGCTGTCAGAAAAAGACCGACGACAAAGTTCACATCACGTACTGGGAAAAGTGGACGGGCGTCGAAGGCGAGGCCATGCAGGCGACGGTCGACGCGTTCAACCGCTCGCAAGACCGCATCGAGGTCGAGTACCTCGCGGTCTCCAGCGCCGACCGCAAGACGCTCGTGGCCACCGCGGGCGGCGATCCCCCCGACGTGGCCGGTCTTTACACTTACAACATCTACTCCTTTGCCGACGATGCCGCGCTGACACCTCTCGACGTCTTCATTCAACGAGACGGCTACACGGTCGACGCCTGGCTCGGGCGCTACTACCCGGTCTATGCAGACATGTGCTCCTACCGCGGCACGGTATGGGCGCTGCCGAGCACCCCGGCTGTCACTGGCCTGCACTGGAACAAGGCACTCTTTCGCGAGGCAGGTCTCGATCCCGAAAGGCCTCCGCAAACACTGCGCGAGCTCGATGAGTTCGCCGAGAAGCTCACCAAGCGCGATCCCAAGACAGGTGAGCTTTTGCAGATCGGCTTCTTGCCGCAAGAGCCCGGGTGGTGGACGTGGGCTTTCCCGCTGTGGTTCGACGGCCAGCTCATGGACGGCGACCGCATCACCGCCCAGACGCCCGAAAACGAAGCCTCGTTCGATTGGGTCCAGTCGTACTCGCGCAAATACGGCCTCGACGCCATCAAGTCGTTCACCAGCGGCTTCGGCAACTTCTCCTCGCCGCAGTCCGCGTTTTTCTCCGGCAAGGTGGCGATGGTGCTGCAAGGCGTGTGGCTCAACAACTTCATCCGCCAGTATGCCCCGGGCCTCGAGTACGGCGTCACTGGTTGGCCGGCCACACCCAGGGGCGTCAAAGATTTCACCATCGCCGATTCCGACGTGTTGGCGATCCCGCGCGGCTCCAAGCACCCCGACGAAGCATGGGAGTTCATCAAGTACGTCAGCTCGACCAATCCCAAGGCCCAGCGCCGAGAAGACCTCACGGGGATGGAGCTGCTCTGCTACCTGCAGGAGAAAAACTCTCCCCTCAAGGAGTGGAGCCCCTTCTTCGAGCAGCACCATCCCCATCCGCATATCGATCTCTTTCGTGCCCTGGCCGCGAGCCCGCACGCCGCGTCCATTCCCAAGATTGGGATCTGGGAGGAGTACCGCCGCGAGATTACCAACGTGTTCGAAGGCGTGCGCCTCTTGCAGAGCACGCCCTCTGCTGCCCTCGACTATTGCCAGGCGCGCGTCGAAGGCAGCTGGACCTGGCACACCACCAACCTCGCGCGGCGCGCCGCCCACGATCCGAATCCTGCGGCCAAGACGACACGACCATGACCCGCCGCGAACGGCAGAGCTTCTGGAACGGCATCGCCTTCACGGCGCCCTGGCTCATCGGCCTCAGCGTGTTCACGCTCTATCCCGTTGTTGCGTCGCTCTACTACAGCTTCTGCGACTATTCCGTTTTGCAAGCGCCGGTGTGGACGGGCGCCGAGAACTACACACGGCTGTTTCGTGACGATCTGTTCTGGCTCTCGCTCAAGAACACGCTCATCTTCGCGGCGCTGTCGATACCGTTCGGCACCGTGGTGTCGCTCTCACTCGCGCTGCTGCTCAACTGCGAGGTCAAGGGCACGCCTCTCTTTCGCACCATCTTCTACCTTCCGTCGATCGTTCCCCTGGTCGCAAGCTCGATGCTCTGGCTGTGGATCTTCAACGGGAGCTACGGCCTACTCAACTTTGCGCTCAATCCCATTTTGGGCCTCTTCGGCGCCAAGGCGCCCACCTGGCTCACCGATCCCAACTGGGCCAAGCCCGCGCTGGTGATGATGGGACTGTGGGGCGTCGGCAACTCGATGGTCATCTATCTGGCTGGCCTGCAAGACGTCCCCAAAGAGCTGTACGAGGCCGCCGAGATCGACGGCGCGACGCCGTGGCGACAGTTCTGGCACGTGACCTTGCCCATGCTCTCGCCGGTCATCTACTTCAACGTGATCATGGGCATCATCGGATCGCTGCAGACATTCACCCAGGCGTTCATCATGACGGGACCCGACGGTCCGCCCGCGCGCTCGACGCTCTTTTATGCGCTCTACCTCTTTACCACGGCGTTTTACGATCTTCGCATGGGGTACGCGAGCGCGATGGCGTGGATCCTTTTCATCATCATCGTCATTTTGACGGTCTTCGCCACCAAGTGGTTCGAGAAGCGGATGCACTATGGGCGCTGAGTCACGCGCATCGATGGGAGCCTGATCATGCAGCCCAAGACACCATTCGGGCGCATCCTCGTGTACGTCCTGCTCGTGGCGGGCTCCGCCGTCTTTCTTTTTCCGTTCATCTGGCTACTGGTCACCTCGCTCAAGCCGATCGAGCAGACCATGATCATGCCGCCCACCTGGATCCCGCGCGCCTACACGGCCACGGTCCAGGGGCAGCGCATCGAGGTCACCAGGGACTTCTTGGTCGAGCGAAAGAGCGTTCTCATCGTCGTCGATGACGGCCCGCAAAAAGGCCAGCGCTTGCTCCTTCCCGAGACCGACCTCGACGGCCAGCACGGGCGCGCCCGTTTGCAGGTGTTCGAGAACGGCTTGCAGCAAGCGCACGACTACCCGGTCACGGTCGTGCGCGTGGTCGAGCCCGGCGCCTGGCACGTCACCGAGCGCTCCGACACCAAGGTGCGCCAGCACGAGCTCGGGTGGGACGTGGTCCCCGAAGCGGACATCGATGCCAAGGCCTCGCCGCGCTGGGACAACTACCCCAAGGCTCTGGCCACCATGGGCGGCCGCGATCTCGAAGAGGTCGAGGGCTCGATGGCCGGTCGCACCAGCGGCATCAGCCAGGACACGCACGTCGGCTTCGTCGTGTTTTTGACCAACACGATCATCGTGTGTGCTCTCGGGGTTTTGGGCGCGGTGCTCTCCAACGCGGTGGTCGCGTACGGACTTGCCAAGGTCAAATGGAAAGGACGCGACGCGCTCTTCGCCATGACTTTGGCCACCATGATGGTCCCCTTCCCCGTCCTCATGGTGCCGCTGTACGGTGTTTTCAAATCGCTCGGGCTGGTGGGCTCGCTCTACCCCCTTTGGGTTCCGGCGTTCTTCGGCAGCGCCTTCAATATCTTCTTGATGCGGCAGTTCTTTTTGACGATTCCCGACGAGCTCGGCGAGGCTGCGCGCATCGACGGCTGCACCGAGTGGGGCATCTTCTGGCGCATTATCTTGCCGCTCAGCCGTCCCGTGCTGGCCGTCGTCGCCCTGTTCCACTTTTTGTCGGCGTGGAACGACTTCATGGGCCCCCTGCTCTACCTGACGCGCAAGCACACCTTCACGCTGGCCCTCGCGCTGCAGAACTACCAGAGCCAGCACGGCGGTGTGCAGTGGCAGTACCTGATGGCCGCGAGCGCGGTGCTCATCATCCCCATCATCGTGCTCTTTTTCTTCACGCAGAAGACGTTCATCAAGGGCATCGCGACGACGGGGATCAAGGGGTAACGGACCCGTTCGCTTCGCGACCACGCCGCCGCCAAGATCCGTTGGCACGCGACAGACCGGTGTGGGTGCTCGAGCCTTTCTACCTCGACGCCCTTAAGTCGGTACCGGACGAGCCGTTGTTTCTCTGAAACCAGCTCCTCGGCGATCGAACCGTCCGGTTCGGGCTGGGGTGCGGGCAACGCGCGGGTCCGACGAAAGGCTGACGGAGGCCATATGAGGAGGGCGGCGGCGAGCACCCGATGCTTTGCCAGGTGTTGGGTCGCCATGCAGCGCGCGGCAACCGCCTCGATCCCGACGGGCCCCGCGAGCGGCCTTGCGCTCGTCGCGGCCACCGTCCTTTGTTCGGGCCGAGCCTCGGCGCAAGGAGACGCTGTCCTCATCGGCAGGGTGACCGACGCTTCGAGCAAGCGGCCCGTCGCCGACGTCGTGGCCACGGTCACTTCGCCCAGCTTGCCCGACGAGCAACTGGTGGTAACCGACAGCAGCGGCGTTTACCGCATTCCCGATCTACCACCGGGCAAATACACGCTGCGGCTCGAGAAAGACGGCTACCAGACCTACGTTCGCGACGACATCGGTCTTCGCGCAGATACCACCATCCGCCTGAACGCCCAGCTCTTACCCGAAGAGCTCAAGTCGGAAGAGGTGGTGGTCATCGGACACGCGCCCACCATCGACGTTGGCTCGACCTCCACGGGGGGCAATGTGTCTTCCGAATTCGTTCGGCGAATTCCAGTCGCGCCGCCCAGTGCAAAGGGTGCGGCGACCCGGTCCTTCGAAGCGGTGGCCGAGGTCACCCCCGGTGCGCAGTTCGACCCCTATGGCGTCTCGATCAACGGAGCCACCTCACCCGAGAATCGGTACGTGCTCGACGGCATGACCATCAACACCCCCAACCTGGGTGTCCTGGGAACCCCATTTTCGATGGAGTTCGTCAAAGAGATCAACGTCATGAGCGGCGGCTACATGCCCGAGTACGGGCGGGCCACCGGCGGCATCTTGAACGTCGTCACCAAGTCGGGCTCCAACGAATTTCACGGCTCGGCCTTCGCCAACATCACCCCGGGAGGGCTCGAAGGAAATCGCGCCGTCGTTCGTCGCAACGGAACGACCATCCTCACCGAGCCGAGCCTGTCGTACCAGGAAGACATCGGATTCGACGTCGGTGGGCCCATCATCCAGGACAAAATCTGGTTTTATGCGGGCTTTGACATCGCCCGCAGTCGTTTCAAGCTTCGCCGAACGCTCAATCGCCTGGTCACCGACTCCACCGGTACGCCCGTGGTCGGCTCCGACGGGTTCAGCCAGACCGAGATGCTGCCCGGCACCGAGCAGACCTACTACGCCGACGCGCAGAACATCCAGATGATCGGCAAGATCGATTTTGCGGTCAACCGCGACAACAGGCTGACCGTCGAGGCGACGACCAATCCGTACTCGTCGGGTGGCAACGGCAAGTTCGGGGTCAATCCGCTGACCGGTTTTCCCGAGATCGGGACCGAGTTCTCGCAGACGACGATTCCACTCAATGGTCCCTACAGCGCCCTCGCCCATCAATACGCGGGCAGCTCGACCAACGTTCTGGCGAAGTGGTCGTCGGCCTGGGACAACAAGCACCTGCTGTGGGACACGACGGTGGGTTGGTTTCACGGCGCGGGGGGGCGAACACCGGCCGACGGATCGAAGATCGGAGCCTCCAGTGGCGCCGCCTCGGTTCCCAACGTCTGGTGGCAAGGCACCCACCCCATCACCGATTTCGAAGGCGTCCCCAATCCTGCGCTGTGCGACGCGCCCGGCAAGCCCGGGTCGCTCTGTCCGGTCAACGACTACCACACCGGCGGCTCCGAGTTCATCGATGAGCAGACCTTCAACCGCTACCAAATACGCTCGATTCTGACGAGCCTCTTTCAGGGCGCCGGGCATCACGTCCTCAAGGTTGGGTTCGACACCTCACTCGACACGTTCGAGCACTTGAAGGCCTATGCGGGAGGCCGAGATCTCGTCGAAGCACCGGACAGCTCGGTCTACTACGAGGGCCGACAGTACGGGTACCTGACCGGCCCCGACCAGGTCGTGATCCTGCCGACGCTGCAAACGCTCACCAAGTCGGTCATGGCCGGCGGGTTCGTGCAAGATAGCTGGAGCATCATGGACTACGTCACCGTGAACGCCGGGCTGCGCTACGACGCACAGTTCATGTACGCGGGTGATGGCAGCCGGTCCTTGAGCCTGCCCAACGAGTGGTCTCCGCGCGTGGGCGCCATCTATGATTTCACCCATGAGGGGCGCTCCAAGGTTTTCGCCAACTACGCCCGCTACTACGAAGCCGTTCCCCTCGACATCATGGATCGACTTGGAACCGGCGAGCCCTACATCGCTTCCGTCTACGATCCGTCGACGTGCGATCCCCGCGATCCCGCGCGCCCGTGCAGCAGCAACGCCAATCGCGTTCCCGCCGGATCGGCCCCCAATCAATTCTGGATCCCGCTCGGCGCCGGCAAGACTCCCATCGATCCCGACCTCAAGCCGCTCTCGTCTGACGAGGTGGTGCTCGGTGGCGAGTACGAGATCATGCACAACGGTCGGCTGGGCCTTTCGTACACCAAGCGATGGATCAACAACGCCATCGAGGACATGAGCCGCGACGAGGGAACGACCTTCTTCATCGGCAATCCCGGCTCGGGGATCGCCAAGGATTTCCCCAAGGCCGAGCGCAACTACGACGCGGTCACCGTCTATTTTCAGAAGATCTTCGCCGATGAATGGCTGGCCCAGGCGAGCTACACCATCTCGTATTTACGCGGCAACTACGCGGGCCTCTTTCGCCCCGAGGACAAGCAGCTCAATCCCAACAGCAACACCGACTTCGATCTTCGATCGCTGACCGTCAATCGCACGGGGCCTCTGCCCTTCGATCAGACCCACTCCATCAAGCTCTTCGGTGCCAAGGACTGGAACCTCGGCGCGGGCAGTGACGTCGTGACCGGAATCGGCATGCGCGCGCACTCCGGCGAGCCTACGAGCTACCTGGGCGCGCACCCCATCTCGGGCTACGGGCTCGACCAGGTGTTCATCTTGCCGCGCGGCGAGGGCGACCGACTGCCCTGGATCTACAGCGCGGATCTGCGCCTCGGCTACGGGTACCATTTCACCAGGGACAAGACGGTCGAAGCCACCATCGACGTTTTCAACATCTTCAACTTTCAGGGCGAGACGGCCCGTGACCAGCGCTACACGCCGTCGCCGGTGCTACCGGTCACCACTGGCGGAGGCGTCACCCAGGTGAAAAACGCCGACGGGTCCGCATTCACGGGGCAAACCAACCCCAACTTCAAGAACGCCACCGAGTACCAACCGCCCCGGATCTTTCGATTCGGGCTACGGACGACGTTTTGAGATCGCCCGGGGAAGGAAACGAAGCGTGAACGCGCGGAATGTCATTCGGATCGTCCTCGGCGCGGCGGGCGCCGCCATCTTCGGATGTGGCGCGCTGTCTTGCTCCGATCAACCGCGCGTTCGCTGTGCGGCTGCGCGCGGCAATTTCGCGGCAACCTATCGTCTGGTGTCGGGGAGCGGACCCTGCGCCGGCCTCAAGGGCGATATCCTTGCGGTTCAGACCTACAACCCGGCGAACGCTGACCAGACGCCGAACTGGGACCAGGCCTCGATGGCCATCCAGCCCCAGGCGATGACAGGCCTGCTCCAAACAGGATCCGGCGCCATGGTGACCGATCCCAACGCCGAAGACTTGCCCTACGCCCTGGGCAGCTTCTCGACGTCCCAGCCCGGTGGAGACGACTTTTGCACGGTCCCCACGCTCTCGGTCGCGCGCATTCGCCTTCCCGAGATTTCGGCGTGCATGGATGGAATGACGCCGACCGGCCAGCCGGCCACCGATGTCACCTACACATGGAGCAACGTGCGGGTCTACGTCACCGCCGCCGCGAACGGCACCGAGCTCGCCGCCAGCCTCAAGGTCGAGCAAGACGGATGCACAGCCGAGTACGCGGTGGAGGGGCTCTACCCCGCGATCTCTTGCCTGGTTGCTCCGCCCATGGCGCCTCCTCCTGACATGCCGCCCCCCAATCCTTGCGCCGACGCCGGAGCAGGATCTGCCGCCTCCGATGACGCGGGCACCGACGGCTCGGCCGGCGATGACGCAATGGCCATGACAGCATCCGACGCGGGGGCGAGCGAGCCCGAAGCGCAGGCGCCGATGCTCCCGGTGCTCGACGAGACCTTGTGCGCCGCCGAGGCCGATCCGGCACACGGCAGGCCGCTTGGCTCGGGGATCAGCCCCGACGTCGTGACTCGCTGTGATCCCGATCTGCAGCTTTGCGTTCTTGCCAGGGCGCCACCCGCCCTCAAGTAAGCGTTCGAGCGCGCCGCTCGCACATCAAGGATTTGCAACGAACCACCGTTAACCGACTGTGCTCGTGGAATTGCGCAGGCGAAGCAACCGATTCTCGTTCGCCACCGCGGTGGTGGGTGCCTTCGGCGTGCACGCCGCGGTGATTCTCGGCTCGCTTCTGTTGCCGTCGCGCGCTGCAGCTCGATCCGCGCCGCGCGAGGACGTGTTCTTCACGGTCTCGGTCGAGTCACCACCGGCGGCGCTGCCCGACGCGCCCGCGGCCGAGGGAGAGCCCGCGGCGGCGCGCGAGCCCCTCGATCCCATCACCACGACGAAGATCGCCACGACGACGAAAGTCGCGACGCGAGCGCCCCAGGCACCCACCGCGACGGCACCCGCCTCGACGGCACCCGCCTCGACGGCACCCGCCTCGACGGCACCCGCGGTCGGGCCCGAGCCGGTCGACAACACGGGTGTCGTCGCACGATCCGACCGGCAAGAGCAAGGTGCTCCCGGTGCCCTGAACGGCATCGCGTTCGGCTCCGGTCACGCCTCCGTGGGCGAGAGCAGCACCGGATCGGGCTCCGATGGCCTCGGATTGGGGACCGCCGGAAGACCGGTGGACAGCGTCCTGCCATTCGGACCGGGCATGACGCGTCCCTCTCTGCTCTCCAAGACCGACCCCACCTACACGCGCGAGGCTCTGGAGGCCCGCGTCGAGGGCCTCATGCTCGTCAAATGCACCATCACGCTGCAAGGCGCGCTGGAGCGATGTCGTATCGTCAAGAGCCTAGCTCACATGGATGGCGCCGTTCTGGCAGCGCTCAGCAAGTGGAGGTACGCCCCGGTGACCTACCAGGGCCGTGCCGTCGCAGTCGACTACGTGATCCCCGTTCGCCTGGTTCTGCAGTGATGCCACCGCCGCAATCGAGTGCCGAAGAGGGCATGGCGCGGTTCAGGTTTGACGTCGATATGACGTAGTGAAGAGAAGAGGTTCGCTATGCCGCCTGCGGATTCCAGCCTTCCGGCCAAGGCGCAAGCTCATGACGAGACCCGCGTCGTCGTCCCCGCGAACGCGAGGGGCACCCTGCGTCCGACGATGACGAGCGAAAGCGAGCAGCTCGCGCCAGGAACCGCGGCGGGCGCTTATACCATCGACGCCAAGCTCGGCTCGGGGGGCGGCGGCATGATCTACGCGGCGCGACACCACGTGCTCGGGCGCGACGCGGCGGTGAAGGTGCTGCGCAGCGAGCTGGTCGGATCGCCCACCATGGTGGCGCGCTTTTTACGCGAAGCCACGGCGGTGAACATGATCCGCCACCCCAACATCGTCGACATCTACGAGTTCGGTGAGCTTCCCGACGGTCGACCCTTTTACGTGATGGAGCTGTTGCGAGGCACCGACCTGAAGAAGCTCCTGCGGATGCACGGCCGGTATTCGCCCGAAGACGTGGTGATGCTGCTGGAGCAGGTTTGCCTGGCCCTTGAGGCGACGCACCGCGCGGGCATCGTTCACCGCGATCTCAAGGCGAGCAACATCATCCTCTGTGATACCGACCACGGCCCCATCGCCAAGCTGGTCGACTTTGGGATCGCCAAGCTTTTGCATCCCGAAGCCGGGGCGCAAGGTCTCACCGAGGCAGGAGCGCTACTCGGCACCTCGCACAACATGGCGCCCGAGCAGATTCGGGGCGAAGAGGTCGACGAGCGAACCGACATCTATGCGCTCGGGATTCTTCTTTACCAGCTTCTCACGGCGCAGCTGCCGTTCACCGCCGAAAATATTCAAGACGTCGCCTGGATGCACCTCCAGGCTCCGCCTCCCAGGCCCAGCCAGATCGCACCCATTGCGCCGGCCATCGATGCCGTCGTCCTGCGCTGCATGGAGAAGGAGCGCGAGCGAAGGTACCCCAACGTGGGCGCGTTCATGACCGATCTCCGTCACGCGTGCGGAATGTCGGCCGACGACGTGGATCAGACGACCCGGGCCGTCGCGATCTACGTCGAGCTACGAACCGCCGACGGTACGGAGGATGACCTCGATGACGCCGTCATGGTGGACATCGCCAACGTCCTCGACCTGGCCGAGGGTGCCTTGCTCGCTGTCGGATTCTCACTGCCGATTCAGACGTCGAATGCCAT
>JBBSDY010000055.1:0-11137 GCA_038240245.1 Polyangiales bacterium | reverse complement strand
TCCGCGCGTTCGGTCCGGCGGCGTGCTCGGTGGCGTGGGCGCGAACCTGCTCGCCTACACGCGCAGGCCGTCGGTGAATCTCACGCTGCTGCTCCTCGCGGGACTTCTTCTCGTGGGTCTCGGGTTCGTTCTGGGCTCGGCGCGCAAGGAGCAGCATGACGCCGCGCCGTCGGCGCCGGCGACGATCCTCCGGCCGGCGGCCGAGCCCACGGTCGTGCGCACGGCGACCGCCGCGCCGACAACCTCGCCCGTGACGGCCATTGCCGTGTCGAGCTTGCCACTGGCGCCGCCCGTCGTGACGGCGAGGGAGTCGAACGGGCCGGGGCGATCGAGCCCCACCGCTCCGCACGGCGCCGCGCCAGACTTCGCGCTACAGCCGGACAGGCCCCCGACGCCCGAGACGAGCGAAACGAAGAAGGGCTACGTCGCACCCATTCGCAACCCGGGATTCTGACGACCGGTCTCGCACCCACCCCGAGGGATCACCGAGCTCTGGGGTTACGGCGTTAGCTTCAGAAGAAATGCGTCGGTGCTCGCGCCATATCGAGGCGCCACATCGCCGAAGTCGACCAGGCCCGAGACCACGCCGGCGATGCCAACCGCGCCGCTCGCGTTGAACGCTACGCCGTAGCCGATGTCGTCGCCGACGCTGCCCCAGCTATTGGACCAGGCATAGCTCTTGTTGGCGAAGAATTTGGCCACGAAGATGTCGGTGCCGCCGAAGGTTGTCAGCGGGCCGCCTCCGAAGTCCACGCTGCCGCCTATCGCGCCGGTGAAAACGACGTCGCCGTCGGCGTTCATGGCGATACCCGTCGCAAGATCGGCGTTGGGTCCGCCGAAGCGCCTGCCCCAAAGATAGGCTCCGTCGGCGGCGGCGCACTTGCCGACCACGATGTCCCGGTCGCCAGCGCTGGTCTCGACAGCGCCGATGTCGATCTGCCCGAAAAATGAGCCGGCATAGGCGACGTTGCCCGCCGCGTCCACGGCCACACCAGTCACACGATCGGTGCCGACGTCGCCAAAGTTCTTGCTCCACATGTACGACGTGTCCGGCTTGAGCTTGGCGATGAAAGCGTCTTCCAAGCTGTTGATGCTGACGATGGAGCCGTTGCCAAAGTCGGCGGAGTAGGTGAACGAGCCACCGATCACGATGTTGCCGCTGGCATCGGCGGCAATGGAGTAGGCGTGCGTGGCGCCTCCACCGGGACTGGAGAGGGGCTTCTTCAGCGAGGTGAGTGTGCCGTCACCAGAAGCGTAGCGGGCGACGAACGAACCCGGCAGACCGGTCAGCGTCATGCCTCCAAAGTCGGCAGGAATCCCTCCGGGACTGACGTCTCCGGCGACGAGCACCTCGCCCGTGGGGGTTGTGGTCACCGCGCTGGTGGTGGCCGTCGAGCCCGGGGATCCCATGCAGTGCTGCCAGGCGAACGTCCCCTGCATCGCGCCCGAGCCAATGTACTTGGCGATGAACCCCTGGTAGTAGGCGGCGCCCGCCGCACAGGTCAGGCTTCCATTGCCCAGGCTGATCGTCGAAACGAACTGCCCCGCGAGGTACACGTCGCCATTGGCGTCGACCGCGATCGCGTTGGCGGAGACGAGGCTTCCCGAAAAGTGGCGGGCCCACTGGTAGGCGCCCGACGAAGAGTATTTGGCGATGAAGAGGTCCTGTCCGACGCTGGTCACGAGACCCGCGCCGAAGTCGAACGCTCCCGAGAAGGTCCCGGCCACGAAGAGACTGCCCTGCGGGTCGAAAGCGACGAGGTACCCGGCATCGGTGCTGATGGTGGTCATGACCTTCGACCAGTTGACCGCCCCGGCCGTGCTGGGCGAGAACGTGGCGGTCACCGACTGGGATGAGTTCATGGTGACGAGGCAGGTGCTGCTGCCCGTGCACCCGGCGCCCGTCCATCCGGCGAACGCCGAGTTCAGGCTAGGAGTGGCGCTGAGCTCCACACCCGTTCCCGCGGCGATACTCGCCACGCACGTCGCGCCACAATCGATGCCGGTGGGCGTGGAAGTCACGCGCCCGCTTCCACCGCCGGCGGGCACGACGGTAAGGGAAAAAGTCGCCTTGCAGACCCCGGCCGTGCACGCGCCGCTCGCGCAATCGGTACCGCGAACGCACTTCATGCCGGCCACGCAGGTGACGCACCCGCCGCCGCAGTCGACATCGGTCTCGCTGCCATTCTTGATCTTGTCGTCGCACTTCGAGCCCTGACAGACGAGGCCGGTGCAGACCCCGGTGGCGCAATCGCCAGGCGCCCCGCATGCCTGGCCGGCCGCGCACTTCTTGCATTCGAGACCGCCGCAGTCGACGTCCGTTTCGCTGCCGCTCTTGCGGCCGTCGTTGCATCCCGTTGCCTGGCAGACGTCGCCCGAGCAAAAATCGCTTTTGCAGTCGGGGTTGGCGCCGCAAACCTTTTGGTTGTCGCACTTCGGGCACCTCGCGCCGCCGCAGTCGACGTCGGTCTCATCGCCGTCGTGTTGGCCGTCGGTGCAGTCGAGCGCGTGACAGGTGCTTCCAATGCAGAGTCCCGTCGCGCAATCGGTGCCCTTGCTGCAGCCCATGCCGTTGGGGCACGGATCGCACGTCCCGCCGCAATCGATGGCCGTTTCCGATCCGTTCTTGATCGTGTCCGAGCAGGTCGGCAGCTGGCAGACCCGCGTGTCGCACTTGCCGCTCGCGCAGTCGTTGGACCCAGTGCATCCCGAGCCCGTTGCGCACGGCGGGCAGGTGCCACCGCAGTCGACGTCCGTCTCGGTGCCGTCCTTGATCTTGTTCGCGCACGTTCCGCCCGCCGCCACGTCGGGGCCGCCCGTCGTTGCATCGGCGCCGCCCACCGTGGCGTCGGGGGCATTGGCGTTGTTTCCGCCGGCGCCGCTCGACGTGGCATTGGCCGTGCAGCGCCCGGACTCGCCGCACGTGGAACCTGCCGGACAGTCGCGATCGTGCAGGCACTCCGGGGCGCACAACCCCGACGAGCGGCAGATCTGGTCCCCGGGGCAGTCGGAGTTGTACTGGCACGGTTGACCGGTCGAGGGCGCACCTGCTTCGTCGGTCACCACCACGGGCAACGTTCCGGCGTCGTCGAGCTCCACGATCTCGGCGCACGAAGCGGCGGTGCAAATTTGTCGAGAGACGCAATCCCGATCCGATGCGCACTGGTCGCGGCACTGCCCGTCGACCGCGCAAATCTGACCGTTCGGACAGTCCGAGTTGTAACCGCACTTCGTTTCTTGGGGGAGCTGGCAGACGTGGAAGGGTCGGTCGCTTGCCATGCACCGCTGGCTGGGCGGGCAGTCGCGGGTGTCCGTGCAGGCCATGTGGCATTTGCGAAACGCGCACACCAGGGGCGACGAGCAATCGGTGTTGATGACGCACCCCTCGCCGGCTGCCGCCGACTGGTCGCTGGAACAGGCACCGGCGACGAGGATGGTCGTCAGCACGCAGAAGATGACTTTCCAGCCCGGCATTTTGCGGTTGGGTCGCATCGTCAGGCCATACCAGAACCGACGCCCGGCGATAATCCATAACTTGGTCTACGATACTCATACAGATTGGATCCATATGGATCGTCCAAGATACGCCGCGCGGGCCTATGCTGGCTCGCTGGCATCGGGCTATGAATAGACCAATAGCGAGGTCGTCCTCATGGAACGCAGCACGGGAATTTCTCTCTCCAAGACCGGCATCGAGCCGCTCTACAAGCAGCTCTTCGATCAGATCGTTGCTCGCATCCTGAGCCGGGCGTTTCCGGCGGGCTACCGTCTGCCGCCCACCCGTCTTCTGGCGACGGAGCTGCGCACCAACCGCAACACGGTCGTTCGGGCGTACGCCGATCTCGAAGCAGCAGGCTTCGTTGCTTCCACGGTGGGCAGGGGCACTTTCGTGGCGCTCGATGTTGCTTCTGCGCCCCCGGCGGCAGATCCGGCCGGCGGCGGCTTGCCCTGGGCTTCTCTCGTCGCGAGCTCTTCCAAGCTCGAGGTGTTGCGCCGGTCACAGCGGTTCAGCCGCGGTGGCCCAGGTCGGGATGTCGTCAACCTCACCCAGATGCAACCGCCGGCGGACCTTCTACCCGACCGCCTGATTCGCCGTTGCCTCGATCACGTGATGCAGACGCAGGGCTCGCGCGCGCTCGGCTATGCGACGCCCGAGGGGCTTCCTTCGCTTCGCCAGCTCATCGTCGCCGATCTGGCCAGGCAGGGTGTTCCCGCTCACGCCGACGACGTTCTCATCACGACCGGGAGCCAACAGGGTATCGATCTGGTGGCCCGGGCGCTCATCGCGCCGGGCGATACGTTTCTCGTGGACGCGGCGACCTATGCGGGGGCGATCAACGTGTTCTCGCTCGCCGGCGCGCGGCTGGTCCCCGTCGCGTCCGATGCCGAGGGACCGGAGATGGCCGCCCTCGAGCGTCTGACGCGAGTGGGCGCGAAGGGCTTTTACCTGATGCCCAATTGCAACAACCCCACGGGGGCCGAGATCAGCGCAGCCCGACGCAAGAGCCTCGTCGCGTGGTCCCGGCGCGCCTGCGTCCCGCTCATCGAGGACGACTACGGCTCGGATCTGTGGCTCGGCGAGACGGCGCCGCCGCCGGCTTTGCGCGCGCTCAACGGTGACGTCATCTACATGAGCACGTTCAGCAAGAAGCTCGTGCCCGCGCTGCGCATCGGATTCATCGTCTGTCCGCGCAAGCTGCGGCCCGTGCTGGTGGGCATCAAGCGAACCGTCGAGCTGGGGACATCGCTGCTTTTGCAGTACGTGCTCGCCGAGTTTCTCGAGCGCGGGTACCTGCGCGCCCATCTGAACAAGACGCTGCCCGAGTATCGCCTTCGACGCAACGCGCTCGAGCAGGCTCTCATGCGCCACTTGCCGCCGGGCATGAAATGGCGGCGTCCGGAGCGCGGTCTCGTGCTCTGGTTGCCCCTGCCTCTCGGCGTCGACTCGGAGAGCGTGTTCGAAGAAGCGCTGCGGCGCGGGGTGCTCGTCGGTCCGAGCGCACTCTACGAGGTCGAGACGCGCGCCGAACGGGGGCTCAGGCTCACTTTTTGCGCCGAGCCGGCCGAGCGCCTCGCGCTGGGTGCACGGCGCCTCGGTGAAGCGCTGCGCGCGATGGGCAAACCGCAACGTCGTCCACGCGAAGCCGTCGAGCTTCAAGCCGTCTGACTCTGACACCGTCGAGCCAAAGGAAAATCCCATGCAAAAATCGACATTCGCCACCAAGGTAGGCCTGGCCACCATGCTCGAGGGCGGCGTCATCATGGACGTCGTCAACGCCGAGCAAGCCAGGGTGGCCGAAGACGCCGGCGCCGCCGCCGTGATGGCGCTCGAGCGCGTCCCGGCCCAGATTCGCCGCGAGGGAGGTGTCGCACGGGCCAGCGATCCGGCGATGATCCAGGCCATTCAGCAAGCAGTGAACATCCCGGTGATGGCCAAGTGCCGCATCGGGCACTTCGTCGAGGCGCGGATCCTCGAGGCGCTCGAGGTCGACTTCGTCGACGAGAGCGAGGTCTTGACGCCCGCCGACGAACAGCTCCACATCGACAAGCGCGCCTTCGACGTTCCGTTCGTCTGTGGGTGTCGCGATCTCGGCGAGGCCTTGCGGCGAATTGGCGAAGGTGCGGCCATGATTCGAACCAAGGGTGAGGCCGGCACGGGCGACATCGCCGAAGCCGTGAAGCACCTTCGCGCGGTGCGCGCGCAGATTCGCAGGCTCGCGTCGCTCGGTCCCGAAGAGCTGATGAGCGAGTCGAAGGCCCTGGGAGCGCCCGTCGAGCTGGTGATCCAGGTCGCGCGCGAAGGCCGCCTTCCCGTGCCGTCGTTTGCGGCGGGGGGCATCGCTACGCCCGCCGACGCCGCCTTGTGCATGGCGCTCGGTGCCGAAGCGGTATTCGTGGGGAGCGGCATCTTTCTCTGTGAGGACCCTCCCCGTCGCGCGCGAGCGATTGTCGCGGCCACCACGTACTGGCAGGACCCGAAAAAGCTGGCCGAGATCAGCACGGGCCTTGGGCAGGCGATGCCCGGTGTTGCGTCACGTGCAGTGAGCGAAGAGCAGCGGTTCTCCGCGCGCGGGTGGTGAGCGGCCGTGCGTATCGGGATCCTGGCGCTCCAGGGTGCTTATGCCGCCCACGCGAGCTCGCTCGGGGCGCTGGGACACGAGACGACGTACCTTCGGTCGGCGGCCGACTTCGAAGGTATCGACGGATTGGTCTTGCCCGGCGGCGAGAGCAGCGTGCACATGGCTCTCATCGAGCGGTTCGGGCTAGAAGAAGCAATTACTTCGTTGGCCCGCGAGCAGAAGCCCGTGCTGGCCACGTGCGCGGGCCTCATCTTGATGGCCCGCGAGGTGACGTCGCCCGTGCAACGCAGCCTGCGCCTACTCGACATCGCCGTCGCCCGCAACGCCTATGGGCGCCAGCTCCATAGCTTCGAGGACGAGGCCGACGGGACGGACTTGCCGCTGTTGTTCATTCGCGCGCCGCGCATCCTGCATTGCGAAGTGGGCGTCGAGATCATGGCGACGCATCGCGGTGAGCCCGTCCTGGTGCGACAGGGCCAGGTGTGGGGCGCCACGTTTCACCCCGAGCTATCGGCCGATCTGCGCGTTCACCGCGCGGCTTTCGGCGATCTCTCGAGGTCACACTCTGCTAGCGCCCCATTCGGAGCGTAGGATCGAGAAGACAATCTGACGAACGTTCTTGTCACCGCGTGGTGTGTCGACGATTTCCTCGCGGACCGGGCGCATGCCGATCTTGCGAGCCAGCCCCTGCGAGGCCACGTTGTCGCGAAAGACGTGCGCGCTGACCACTTGGACCGACGACATGTTGGCGAAGATCCAGTCGATGACCGCGGCAACGGCCTCTGATCCGTATCCTTGGCGGCAACATGCAGGCTGCAAAATGTAGCCGGTGTCGACGGATGCGGCGCTCTGCTGGTGGATGCCCGTCGTGCCGATGAGCAAGCCATCGCTCTTTTGGCGGATCGCAATGACGAAATCGAGAAGTGCCCCCGGGCGCGGGACGGGTGTGCTGGCGCTTCGAACGAACGCGCGCACGCTCTCGATGGTCTCGTGCCGTTGGAAGGCCATGTAGCGCGTGGCGATCGGATCCCCAGCCCACAGGAACACGCGCTCTTCGTCGCCCGCGCGCAGGAGATCCAGCACGAGACGCGCGGTTTCAACGCGGAATTCCATGGCTTCGTCCTATCACGTCCGAAGCGATCGTCGACGCGCCGCACTCGGCGCGTCCGGTACGTCACCCACGCTTGCGTCGCGCAGTGGGCTTCGTCTTGCTCGCCGGAAGGTTGGCGCGGGGCAAGGAAATGGCGAGCGAGGCGCCCGGGCGTACGACAGCGCTCTGCTCGATCGTCACCTGCTGGTGGCCGGTGCCGATGACCAGCTTCTCGAGGGCGAGCTCGCCCTCCTCGATGGTGACCGTCAGTCGCTTCGCGTCGAGCGTGATCGCGCCCCAGGCGCGCTCGGCGGAAAAGAAGCAACGGAACGGGCGCGCGGTTTGCCGCGGGGCGAACCAGAGGCAACGCTCGACGGCCGAATAACGAAAGCCCGACAGGGCGCCGAGCAGAGCGTAGCTGGCCAGCGCGCGCACGTAGAAGCTGCCGCACTCGTACTCGTCGAAGGGGTTGCGGACACGCCCATCGTAGCGACTGCGAGCGGCGCCCACCATCGTGAGCCCTTCGTCGACGAGGCCGTGCAGGATGCAGTGCGACGCCACCTGGTATTCGATTCCCGTCCAAACTTCGTCGGAGTAAGGAAAGGGGAGGGTCGGTTTTTTTCCGTTCGGCCAGGTGCACAGCAAAAGGCCTGGCTCGTGACCGATGGCGTAGCCGGGGCGCTGCGTGCACGCATGATCGGCGAGGTCGCGCTTGAAGTTGTTGCGATAGATGGCGGCGAGGTTCTTCTTCACGTTGGCTGCCGTCAGCGGGGTCGGGACGCCGTAGAGATCGGCCATCCACGCGCCGATGACGCCGTCCGACAGACATCCCGTGGCGTACTGGTACTTCGGCCCTTCGCGGCGCAAAAGGTGCGCGACCTCGCTCTCGCGAGGCATGGCCGCGACCTTGTCGGAAAAAGATCCGTCGCGAAGCCCGCCGGTCATCACCTTTTGAACGAAGTACTCTCCGTTCCAGAGCTCGCGATCCATAAACTCGGCCCCCGCGCGGGCCAGCTTCTCGTAGCGCGCCACGTCGTCGGTGTGGCCGATCGCGCGGGCCATCGATGCCATGGCCGAGAGCGCGCCGATGTAGATCGTCGAGCACATCCCGTCTGGCCCCCAGAATTCGATGTCGTAGGTGTTGTGGTGGGGCTCGAAGAGGGCGCCGCGCTCGTCGGGATCCCAGGTGCGAATGCAGTACTCGAGGCTGCGGCGCGCGAGGGGGTACAGGCGGCGCAGCCAGGCGTCGTCGCCGGAGATCTGCCAGTCGCGGTAGAGCTTCATCATTCCGCCAAGCTGCCCGTCGGAGGCGGCGTGATATTCGTGACCGACGGGGCCGTCGGGCAGTGCGGCACGGAAGGTCACGTGGCCACGCTCGTCCATCGATCGCTCGAGCTCTTGCTCGCGCAGTGTTCGCTCGAGCCTGGGAAACAAGTGCGCAAGCGCCTGGGCATAGTTGTACACGTGCGTGCATGATCCGTGGCACGAGCCACGCTCGGGAAAGCATCCCTACCATCCCCACACGTTGCCGTTTTCCTGGCGCATGAGGGTCGGCGACTTGAGGATGGCAAGGTTGGCGCTGACCGCATCGATCACGCTCGCCGGAAGGGTGGACGTCTGCACTGCGCGCGCGAAAGAGAGCGTTCGCCGACGCAGCGACTCGTAGTCCTTGACCACGCTGTGGGCGACCGCGCTCGCGTCTTTCCATCGTCCTGCGTAAAACGGCCGCCACGCGGGACCTGGCGATCGATCGGGCGCCTGGGACGCCGCCCGTTTCGGCTCGCCGTGCCTCTGGTTCGAGTTGGGAAGGTGCCAGGCGATCACGATGGGGTAGGTGATGCGCCGGCCCGGCGGCAGGCCTCCGGTGAACAGGATGGATCCGCCCGTCCGGCCATCGATGTCGTGAGAGCTCGATCCCTCGTTGGTGGTGAAGGTGGCGGTCGAGATCTCGCGCCAGAGCGCCGTGATCCCGTCGAACCACCCGCCGCGAAACCACATCGCCTTGATGCGCGGCTGGTGGCCCACGGCCACGAGCGCCGCGGTGCCGAACGCTTCCGAAGCGGGATCCTCGACGTTGAAGAAATTGACACCCAGCTTGGGAATGACCTCGCTGCGGCTCGACTTCTCTTGCGCATCGCCGCCGGGAACCAGGTTCGAGAGATGAAACGAGAAATCGTAGGCGACGCTCTGCCGCGTGCGGTTGACGAGGGTGTACTCGAGGATGGCGCAGGGCATTCCGGAAGCGACGTCGTCGCGCGGAACGAAGGGGCTCCACGCGGTCAGCTCGACGCGCAGCGGCACCGCGGAATCGTCGAGCTTGACGCTGCCAAAAGGAAACTCGGACTTGAATGACGCCCTGGCAAAACGCGGGAGTCCCTCGTGGCCGCCGTTGCGCCAGCCTTGCGCCTTGAGGCCTTGATCGTAGATGCGACCAACGGGGATGGGACCTTCGACCAGGCGCGTGACGGGGCTGCGCCCGCGGATGTGCAAGAGGGCGAAGGCGGCCTCCGTTGGAAGCCAGGCGTCGGGCATCGCCGACAGGGCAGGCCGGTGCCGGATCGCGAAGTCTTGCAGGCCGCCGTAGGCATTGATGCTGATGTGGCCCGCTCCGATACCCCCCAGGGGCATGGCCACCTGAGAAACCTCGCCGGAAGGCGCCCACGACGAGGTGCGTGACACCGCCGCTGGCGGCGTAGTTGGCGGACGGCTCGTCATGCGACCGAGTGTAGTGAGGTTCTCCAGGTGGCTGAAGAGCGCGCCTGATGAAAGATTAGGCCTTTCTTATGGAGGCCCTGACACGACCGTCGCGTGCTTGGGTAGGAGCGGATCACGCTCGGCCGCCAGGGTCGTCAGCGCGAGCGGGGGGCCTGGCGGCTCGCTCGCGGCGAGAGGCCATAGTGCTTGCGGAACAGCCGGGAGAACTGATTGATGTCGTCGTAGCCGACGGCGCGGGCGACGGCGGTGACCGTCTGGCTCCGATCGGCGAGCAGCATGCGCGCGCAGTGCAGTCGCAGCTTGATGACGTATTCAATCGGGGCGAGTCCGAAGTGGCGTTTGAACTCGCTGCAGAGATGGGGCACCGAGCAGGGGATCCGGCGCGCCAGGCCGGCGAGGGTCGTGCGATCGGGGAAGTTTTCTTCGAGGTGTCGCTTGAGCGCCAGAAAGGCGGCCGGAGCGCGCGGCACGGCCGACGTGCCGTTGGCGATGCGGGCCACCCGGCGAAACACGATCTGAAGAAGATCGAGGGCAATGTCCTCGTCGGGATCGGTCCCTTCGTGCAGCTCGCGGTAGAGATCGTAAAGCGCGTGCTCGAGGAGCGCCGGATCGAATCCGGCAATCGGCTGGTTGAGCGGAACGGCCGCGGCGTCGAGCTTTTGGGTGAACAGCTTGCCCGAGCAGTGCAGCCACGAGTGAAGCCAGGGACGCTCGCGGTTTCCGTAGTACTGCGCGTGCTTGGGGGTCCAGATGACGAACGTGCCCGGCACACAGCCCGCGACGTCGGTCCGGTCGGACAGGACGACCTCGTGGTGAAATGCCATGAGCAAGTAGTCGCCCGTCCCGTGGGGCCGGTCGATAACCGAGGGCGGCATCCACTCGCGCACCCCGAGACCGTGGACCGCGAGCCCTCGCCAGCGTGCGGGCTGCGTGGCGTAAAAGACGCGGATCTGGTGCCGGCCCACCGGGGGCTCGGCCGACGCTTCGTCTCGTTCGCGAAACGCCGGGTGCACGAGTCGGATGCTAGCGCCGTTGACGATCGGGATCGACGAGATCCTGATCGGGATGGAGCGATCGCGCCGATCCACCGCTAAGCCCCGGCAGAGCGGCTTCACGCGCGGCACGCGGCGTGCTTGGCGACACCGTCATGAACACCGAACGACGATGGATGCTTGCTCCTGCTCTTGGATTGACTGTGCTCGCAGGGTGTGGATCGGCCGGCGACGAAGTCAGCTCGAGGGCCGCGCACGCC
>JBBSDY010000054.1:0-11186 GCA_038240245.1 Polyangiales bacterium | reverse complement strand
CCTATGGTCAAGGCTTCGACACGGTGGTTTCCAATCCGGAAGTTCGTGTCACGGGCGTCGTCGTCGAAGGAGACGTCGCCGAGATAGCGCTCGAGGGTCGCGCCTATACGCCGTTCACCGACGGCTTCGGTTTGATGTTCGGCGTGCCGATGGCGTTCACCTGGGCCGATCGGTGCGCATCGACACCGGCGTCTACGTGCCGATCCTGTTTTACAATCCGACCCAGGCGTACGTGAGCCTCCCGTTTCACCTCTGGATCCAGGCGACCGACCGACTTTGGCTCGGGCCTCTCACCGGGGTGCGCTTTCAAAGCAACGGCGGGCGAGTCGACGTTCCCCTCGGCTTCGGGCTCGGCTACCAGATCGCGCGCGCGGTCGACTTCAAGACATGGTTTCTCTTCCAGGACGTCGCCAACGGCGCCGCCCAACAGTGGGGTTTCGGCGCCGGCGTCGAGATCCGCATCGAATAGTCAGGCTCTCGGCGCGGTTCCCAGGGGAACCGCTTGCTCGGCGAGGGCGTCGGACAGCGCGAAGTAGAGCCGCTGCTCGGCTTCGGGCTGCTCGGAGCGGACGGTGATCCGGTAGCAGGTTCCGGCAGCGTCAATCGAGAGCATCTCGAGCTGCGGCTCGGCGCCCACTGTCGCTGCCACGCCCACGAGAAGCTGCCGCACGGCCGGCTGCGCTACGCTCGAGGCGACGGCGATCGTCGCGCTCACCGGCCTAACTCTTCCGAGCACACGCGTGGGATAAAAGAGGCTCAAAAGGTGGGGCACGCGCACCTCGCAGCTATGGATGTCGAAGAGACGCACGTCGAGGAGCGTGATCGAGTCGATCCGTCCCGCGTAGGGGCCGAAATTGGCAAAATCGCCGACGGTGAGCCCGCGTCCGTACACCACGAAGAGCCCCACGCACATGCTGGCGAGCATGGGCGTACTGGCGAGACCAAGGGCCAGCACGGCCACCAGACCGATCCGTGAGAGCGCGGCGTCTTCGCTGCCAGTGATGAAAGGAACCGCGACCACCAAAAAGAGCACGACGATGGCGAAGCGAACCACCAGGCTCGTGGCGCTGACGAGATCGGGAGGCACCCAACCAATCACCGTTTCGCCGCGCGCGGCGCTGTCGAAGAAGGCTCCCACGAACCTGACCAGGATGATGAGCGCTGCGATGCTGGCGGTGGCAATGACCAGTACGGGGAGTGAAGTCCCGACCTTGGACATGAACCCCGAGAGCGGTGTCCAGACGATCTCGGTGAGACGCCCGGTGTACTCGCGGGTGGGCTCGAAGATGTACAACGCGAAAATGAGCCAGCCGTAGGCGATGCCGATCTGCAAAAGAAGAGCGAGAAGACGCACCGATCCCGACAGAAGCAAACGGAGGGTCGAGGGGCGCAGGACTTCGATCGACTGCACGCGCAAGGCGGGCACCCGATCGGGTTGCTCCTTCAGCCACGTTCTGCTGCGGCGCCCCACCCGTCCCACCCGGCGCAGCAGAAAGAGCGCGAGAATGCCTGAAACCAGGACGATCAGGAGGGTGATGCCCGTCTTGAGCAGACTCACACGATGCTCTTCGACGCGCAGACCGTCGCGGATCTTGGAGGCCAGGGATTCGGCGTGCACCCGCAATGAGACGTCGCCCGCGGCAAGCGCGTCGTCGCCGCCGAGCTGAATGATGAGGCGGTCTCCGACGTAGATGGTGGCGCCGTCGTTCTGCTCTTCGACGCGCACGTTGGGAGGCTCGTTGGCCTCGGCCGCTTTTTGGAGCGCAAGGCTGGCGGATCGCGCACGGTCTTCCGCCGTGCGGCCGCTCCATGGAATTCGCACGGTGAAGAGGCGGGCGTCGCGCAGCTTGACGGCAAAGCCGGCCGACTCGGGGACGGGCTCTTGCACCGCCACGGTCGCCGAGGGAGCCGCCGCCGGATGCGCCGCTGACGTAGCAGGAGGCACTTCGGTCGCCGCGGGCACGGGGGGAGGGGAGAGCGCGCTTGCCGACGCACTGGCCGCCGCGCGCCCGCTATCGGCGCCCGCATCGCGACGCTTTCCCTGGGCGAACGACGGCGCGACGAGCCCGGCGACTACCACGAGGGTCAGCACGGCGATCTTGCACCAGGAGCGCCAGTCGCCGCTCGTGATCCTTCGCGGCTGCGACGAAGGTCGCGCGTGTGCGCCGAGGTGCCGGGGATGCAGAACGTAGGCTTCGGCCTGGCGCCCGTCCTCGAGCATGATCGCGGTCCTTTCGTAGAGTGATGGGTGATCCTCGAGCTCGTCGAGAGCCGTCTTTACCGAATCGCTCACCAGGTAAAGCTCGCCGGACACGGCGGTGCTTCCCCCGTGCAAGAGCGCTGGATACTCGCCCAGATCGACGAGCTCGAACATTGCCGCCGTGCGGGCTGCCCCCGCCTTTTCACTGGCCGCCAGCAAATGGTGGCTCGGACCACCAGAAAGAAGGGTCCCGTACACGAAGATCAGCGAATTTCCCACGTTTATCCCTAGTACGGAGGCAAGCGTACGGTCCGTACCGGAACGTTATAACCGTGGCTGCTGCGATTTTCACCTCAGGCGGCGGGGCGGTCGTGTGCTAGGAACCACGCATGGCCCGGATGGTTCAATGCGTGAAGCTGCAGCGAGAGCTCGAGGGGCTCGAGAAGCCGCCGTTCAAGGGTGCGATGGGGCAACGTGTCTTCGATACCGTCTCCAAAGAAGCGTGGAGAATGTGGCTCGAGCACTCCAAGATGATCGTCAACGAGTATCGCCTCGACCTGGTATCGCCGCAGGGCCAGAAGGTCTGGATGGATCAGCTCGAGAAGTACTTCTTCGGCGAAGGCTCGGCGCTGCCCCCCGATTTCGTGACGCCCAAAGAAGGCAAGTAGCTTTACGATCCCGAGGAAGTCGTCTCGCGCAAGGTGACCGGGGCGACGCTGTCACACGATAGGCCGAGCAGGTGCTTCTGCCCGACGCGCTCGAACGCGCTGCAGACGTCGCGCGACACATTGGATCGCGTGCCGCATCCTCCGGCCGCATAGGATTGCAGCCAGCTGCGCGGTGAGCCGTGACATGCTTCCTTGGCGCGACGAAGAACGTGAAGCCCCAGGCGAATGCCGAGCCGCCTGTCTTCACAGATCTCGCTTGCCGAGTGTCCCTCGTAATTGGGACCCTTCATCACTTGCAAAAGACCAATGGAGCGACCGTTGTCGCCCTTGGAGCGCGCGCCCTTGCAAATATCGACATCCTTCCGAAAACCGGATTCGTGCCATGCGATGGCGCCAAGCAACACGCCGGTTGCTTCGCGGCCCGCGGGCCCCGCGAAGAGCGGTGGCTCGCTCTCGTCCATGACGACTGCGCCGATGTCATCGGCGATCGACTCGTAGCGCTGCTGTGCTTCGGCCAGCGGTTCATGCACGTAGCTCCGCGCCTGAATGCTGGGATGAAGCAGGTCGATCATGATGGAAAGAATCAGTGCTTTCAGCATGGAATCTCTTTTAGCCCCCGCGCATTGGAAGTGCTCTTTGGAGCGTGATCGGCGGCGTACGGAAAAGGTGCTCGTTGTGCTGCATGCGTCACCGACGAGCGACCTGTGGCTTAGCAAGCGGTGTACCGATAATGACCGGTGGTCCCCCGTGCACATCGTCGCGGGTGGGTTATCCGCAGCTCACGCTCCGTAGTGAGAAAGTAGAACCAAAAGCGTTACCTTCTCGCGCACGGTGTATCCGCTCTGTACGCTGTGGCCTTAGGCGATTGGGATAAGTTGTGGAAAAGGCTCGTTCGCACCTCGTTGACGGGGCTCGGGTTGATGGTTCGTCCAAGGACGCGTGCGAACTGTCGTTCGCGCAACTCCGCCGGGTCCGACACTCTAGTCAGATCTGGGCTTGAAATCCAGAAAAGCCTGGGATCGCCACCTCAAACGTGCCCGATGTGGTGCAACACGCGAAGATCAGACGATTCCTAGTCTGTCGCCCACTCGCTGGAATGCAGTGACGGCGGCATCGATGTCCTCTTTGGTGTGCAGAGCGGAGAGCTGCACGCGAATGCGAGCTTCGTCTTTGGGCACAACGGGATACGAAAATGCGATCACGTAAATGCCTTCATCGAGAAGATCGTGCGCGAGCCGCTGGGCAAGGTTGGCATCTCCGATCACGACGGGCACGATGGGATGAACGCCAAGTCTTATCGTGAATCCCGCGAGCGTGATCTTGTTGCGAAAGTCGGCAGCGTTGTCCATTAGCCGTGTTCGCAGCGTGGCGTCGTCATCGATGAGCGACAGCGCGTCGATCGTCGTAGCGGCAATGACCGGGGCGAGCGTATTTGAAAATAGATACGGTCTGGAGCGCTGTCGCAGCAACGCAATCGCCTCGCGCCGCCCCGTGGTAAATCCTCCCGAGGCGCCCCCGAGCGCCTTGCCGAACGTGCTGGTGATCAGGTCGACGCGGCTCATGACAGAGCAGTGCTCGGGGGTGCCTCGCCCGCGCGGACCGATGAAACCGGTGGCGTGTGAGTCGTCGACCATCACCATGGCATCGTAGCGATCGGCCAGATCACAGATGTCACCGAGCTTGGCGAAATAGCCATCCATGGAGAAGACACCATCGGTGGCGATGAGCCGGATCCTCTTGGACGACGCTTTTTGCAGCGCGGCTTCGAGGGCATCCATGTCTCCATGGGGATAGCGATGCCGCTCGGCCTTGCACAGGCGGATCCCGTCGATGATCGAGGCGTGGTTGAGCGCGTCGGAGATGACGGCATCCTCGTCACCGAGCAGAGCTTCGAAGAGGCCGCCGTTGGCATCGAAACAGGATGAATAGAGAATCGTGTCCTCGGTCTCGAAAAACCCGCAAATGGCGTGCTCGAGATCCTTGTGCACGGTTTGCGTTCCGCAGATGAAGCGCACGGAAGAAAGGCCAAAACCGTAGGTTTCGAGGGCCAAACGGGCCGTTGCGACCAGCCTGGAGTGGGTGGCAAGGCCAAGATAATTGTTGGCGCAAAAATTGAGCAGATCGCTGCTGCCGGGGTGCTCGGTCGTCCGGATGCGCGTGCCCTGGGGCGTGGTGAGGATGCGTTCGGACTTGGAAAGGCCGCTCGCCGCGATCTCCGTCAGTAGGGCCTGGTGGAGCCTGGAAGCCTGCTTGTACATTGCCCCTCCGCTGGGTTTTTTGACGTTCAGAACTTCAAAATGATCTTGGGATAGGCCTGGATTCTCTGCGCAAAGTCGTCTCCGGAGAAGCTCTGGAAGGGAACGATCGTTTCGCGGCCGCGATCGAGGATGACGTCCCAGATGAGGTCGTGCAGGTTCGGATCGCGCGACTCGAGTAGCTGGCGGGTGATGTGCCAGGATTCGAACAGACGGCGGCCGATCACCGAGTGCAGCGAGATACCGTCGACGATCAGCCGGTCGAAGCTTTCGATGACGGCGTCGCCGGTCTTCAGGCCGAACAGGATGACGTCGCCGCCGCGCCGGACGCAGGCGATGGCGTTGTTGACGCTCGAATTTTGTCCGGTCATTTCGAGCGCCACGTCGACCCCGACGCCATCGGTGAGGCCTCGGATTTGGGCCGTCAGATCGGGATCGTGGGCGAACTGGCCGGGGGCGATGTTTTTGGGGGTGAGAACCACGTCGGCTCCCAGCTTCTTGGCCATCGCCGCGTGGGTGGGGAGAGGCTCGACGCCCAGGATGAACTGAGCCCCCAGCGCGCGCGCGACGGCGATGGCGAAGAGCCCGATGGTGCCGCACCCCACGATGGCCACGCGCTTGCCCCGCAGGTTGACCTTGGTGCAGGCGTGGACCGCGTTGCCGAAGGGCTCTTGAATGGCCGCCACTTCGGGGCGAATCCGGGTCGTGTCAGTCCGCCAGAGGGCCTTGGCCGGCAGCTTCGCGTACTCGGCAAAGACGCCATCGTCGCTGATGCCGATGATCTTGTCGTCGGCACAGACGTGAGAGTCGCCGACGCGGCATTGGTAGCAGACCCCGCAGACGATGTGGCTTTCGGTCGAGACGACGTCGCCCACCTCGATGCCATGGGTGCGCCGGGCATCGGTCCCCACCGCCACGACGTCCCCCAAAAGCTCGTGGCCGATCACCCGCTGCGTAACGTGGTCGCGCCGGAGCGAGCGCTCGATCATGTCGCCGAAGGCGCGGCGAAACCAGATACCCCGATCCGAGCCGCAGAACCCGGCGTAGCGCGTCTTGACCAATACCCGCGACCGATCGGTGTAGTCGACGGACTCGTCGAGCTCGGGGCGCGCTACCTCGGCTGGCCAGAGGCCGCGCGTCTTGTCCCACGGACCACGTCTCTGGTCGTAGGTGAGCGCCCACATCTTGTCCGACATTGCCACCGCAATGTAGCGCCTGGGCGCGAGCCGCGCTCGTGGGCTGCGCGTGCTCGACTACGGGGCCGCGCGGGGCGGGGTGGCTTCGCCGAGGGGCGGATGATCGCGGAAGCACTTGTCGATGGTCGGCTGCAAAAAGGAAGCCTGATCGGGGGGAATCTTGGGCTTTCCCATGACCGTGATGCCGATGCGATCCCAGGCGATTCCCTGCGGAGCGAAGCTCATCCAGATGATGAGCGCCCGGCCCTTGATGAAGTCGAAGGGCACCCCGCCGCCTTTGCCTTCCCACCAGCCGCGCGAATCGTGGCTGTTGTTGCGGTTGTCGCCCATCACCCAGACTTCGCCCTCTTTGACCTGGTACGGGCCCTGGTACTCGCCGCAGAGGTGCGCGCGACACTGCAGCCCTGGCTCGCACTCGCTGTCGCGGCTGCACGAGCGCCGTTCGTTCGAGGCGGAGCTGGGGCTCATCGCATGGTCGAAGAAGGTGAGAAATGCCTCGGCGCCGAGGTACTCGACGAAAAGCTCGCCCTCGTGCTGCGACAGGGAGCCGTCGCCCCAAGTGTGCTTGTAGACCCCCACTTTGCATTCGGGGGGTCGCCAGCCGTTGATGATCGGCCGCCCATCGAGCGCCTCGAGCTTGTCGCCGGGCAGTGCCACCACGCGCTTGATGAAGTCTTGCTCGGGCTTTTCGGGGAACTGGAAGACGATGACGTCGCCGTACTGCGGAGGAAGACGCGAAAAGAGGCGCGTGCTCGTCCACGGAATCATCGGCCCGTAGGCCGACTTATTGACGAAGATGTGATCGCCCACCTGCAAGGTGGGAACCATCGAGGGGCTGGGGATCTTGAACGCCTCGACGACGAAGGCGCGCAAAAGCAGCGCCACCGTGACGGCGATGCCGATCGATTCTGCGTACTCGCGTAGCTCGCTCTTGCGCCAGCTCGCCAGGTAAACGTCGACGTGCTGCTCGGCCTTGGCCAGCGAAGCGCTGAAGTCTTCGGCATCGAAGGGCTCTTTTTTCATCGAGTCGCGCAGCTTGTCGAGCGATGAGCGCAGATCGTCGCGCTCCTTGGCGGTGAGGGCCCGTTCGATGTCGCGGGGGCGGCGCTCGAGAATGCGATCCGCTTCGTCGAGAAGGCCGCCGGCATCCTCGAAGCGACGCCGCATCCCGCCGGGCAGATCGGTTCGGCCGGCCACACCCGCAAAGCCCGCCCCTGGAAGGATGTGCCGCTGGCCCCACAAGACCATCTCCAGCAGCGTGAACGCAATGATGCACACCGGCACCGGCTGCTCGCGGCCGAACGCCCGCAGTCCGCCAAAGATCCCGTGACCGCCGGGATCGGCATCCGGGAGGGACAGGAGCCACACCATCAGAAAAGCGCCACCCAGTGGCACGGCGACGAACCACACCGTGCAGAACGCAGCGTAGCGGAGGAAACGCGAATCCTTCACGTTGGTTGAAGCCGTGTCCTTCGCTAGCATTCCCGCGTCACGTTCTGGTTCTCGGGGGCTCCAACGGGCTATCTATACGCCAGGGTGGCGACGCCGCAATGCCTAACTCACGTCTAACCCTACTGTGCCAGATTCTCGCTGCCAGATCGTGGCATCGTGATCTGCATCGCAAAGACCCGACACAGTAAGACTAAGGAGCGTCCCCCATCGAGACCAGGTAGCTGACCCGCGCCACTGGCTCGAAAAAAGGGCTCGTGCTGGGAGGCGCGACCTGTCCAACGTAGGGGGAATTGTCGATGACGACGTAGTACTGCCCCTGGGGCAGGGCGACGGACCGATCGGTGTCGACGTCAGGCGGCACGACTCCGGCAACGATGGGCGCGGACGGTGGCATCGGCACGCCAGCCTTGCTCTCGTATTGCCGCCGCCAGGCGTCAGCGGCGGCGCGTGGCATCACCGCCAAATCGATGGGGAAGCCCGCACTGCGAATCTTGATGAAGAGCATGCGCCCCGATGTGTCGATCTCGAACGGGCCCAGGAAGTCGAGCATGTTCAAGTGAACCTCGGCTGACTCATTGAGGAACATCACGCGATCACTGCCGTGGGAATCGAACGGGTGGTGCGGTCGCTCCCCCGCCTTCAAGATCCCCATGGCGAAGTCGTCGCCCGCTGACTCGTGAATCACCGTAAAACCACGTCCGAGCTCGGACGAAACGATCTGCTGGCCAAAGAGATTGGCGAGCGTTCCGAGCGGCGTCATCGCCGTCGCGAGCCCAACCACCGGCTGCTCGACGAACCCCACCTGGAAGTTTGGCGCCGGCGTGCTCACCGGACGAAACCAGACGTAGATGGTGTCGCCGTCTTTGTTGAAGTCGGGCTTGTACTCGACCAGGGCCGAGCTGGAAAAGCTCATTCTCTTGGTGATCGGCGTCCACGCATAGCCATCGCCTTGAAATTGCAAGGTGACCGTTTGTCGATCGTCGTTGGTCACCGACTGGCAGGCCGATGGATAGAACCTGCCGATGACTGGCGAGCCATCGGTGAGACGCAACGGCGCCCCGCGACGGGTCATCTCGCTGCAAAGGCGGTCGGCTCCGAACGCTGCAAAGATCTTCCAACGAAGCCATGGGCTCGAGTTGATGGCGTCGTCGACACAGGGGCAACCCACGGCGGTGAACGACAGCGCGAGGGCAAACAGAGAAATGGTCGCGACGCTGGCGCCCCGGCGCCCGCTTCTCAAGGCGCGTCCCCGACCTGCACGGCGTAGTTGACGAGGGCCGCTCGATCGTCGAATGCCGACTGCGGCGGAGCGACTCGTCCGGCCGTCGGCGTGTTGTCGACGACGAAGTAGTACCGCCCCTTGGCGACGGGGAGCGCCTTTCGGTAGGGCGTTACCGCGGCAGCAACGTCGCTCATGAGCGGCTGGTAGCTGGGTGGCGTCGTGCCCTGCTGGTGGATGTAGAGCGACAGCCACTGGTCGCCCGTGTCCTTGGGCACGACGAAGAGATCGACCGCCGCGGCGCCATCGATACCGGCCGTGAAGAAAAGCGCTTTGCCCTGCGAGTCGACCTCGAATGGCCCGAGGAACTCTCGCTGCCCGCCGTGGACCTCGATGCGCTCGTTGGCGAGGGTGGTGAGCTTGTTGTCCTTGATCTGGTAGGGATGAAAGGGCTCCTTGCCCTTGTCGACGATTCCCAGACCAAAATCGACGGTTCCGTCGTCCTTGCGGATGACGGTAAACCCGCGGGTCAGCTCCTCGGCGACGACCTGACGCCCGAACTTTTCGGCGAAACCCCCGGGGGCCATCACCATGGCCAGGTTGGCCGCAGGATTTTCGATCATGCCGGCCTGGAAGCTCGTCGCGGCGACGTGCTTCGTACGAAAGTAGAGGTACATCGTCGAGCCATCGATCAAAAAGTCGGGATCGTATTCGACGACGCCCGCCGCATCGAAGCCGAGGCGCTTGGTGATGTTGGTCCACGCGTAGCCCGAGCCGAAGAACTGCACGAGGAAGCTGCGGGTGGTGTCGTCGTCGACGAGCCGCGTGTCGCAGCGCTGCGGAAAAAAGCGCCCGATGCTCGGCTGATCGTCGCTCAGCTTGAGAGGCGCGCCGCGCTTGGTCATCTCCTGACAGAAGCTCTCCAGCCCATACTTGAGCATCGCAAAGCGAAGCGACTTGTTGTCGGCTCGGTTGATGACGCCGGGCATGATGGCCAGAGCGGTGGGCCCCGAGCTTTGGGCGAGCCCCGCACAGCCGATCAAGCCGGCGAGCCAGGGAGCGAGGAGGGTCACGAGGGTGAAGCGCTTCGGGTGGAGGCCCATCTGCCCAAACGATACCCTGCTATCATCCGGGTATGAAGCGCGCTGCGGTGCTGGGCGCGGGCGCCTGGGGAACGGCGCTCGCCAAGGTCCTCTCCGACAAGGGAGAAAAGGTGGCCCTCTGGACGCACCACGCCGAGCTCGCCGAGCAAATTTCCGAGACCCACCAGAACGCGCGCTACCTGCCGGGGGTAAGCCTTTCGCCGGAGCTGATGGTGACGGCCGATCTCGAGCTGGCCATCGCCGATGCGACCCTGGTCGTGTTGGCGGTGCCGTCGCACGCGCTTCGTGAGGTCGTCACGCGCGCCCACAGAGGGCTCCCGTCCGCGGCGTCAATCGTGAGCGCGACCAAGGGCATCGAGAACGAGTCTCTCATGCTGATGCGCGAGGTGATCATCGAGGTGGCGGGTGTGGACATCGATCGTCGCCTGGCAGTGCTTTCGGGGCCGAGCTTCGCCCACGAGGTTGCGATGGGACTGCCGACCGCCGTCGTCGTGGCCAGCGCGTCGGCCGAAGTCGCACGCGTGGTCCAGAAGCGCTGCGCCGGTGATCGGCTGCGGGTCTACACCAGCGACGATCCGGTCGGCGTCGAGCTCGGCGGCGCGCTCAAAAATGTGATCGCCATCGCCGCGGGCGCCTGCGATGGGCTCGGCTACGGCCACAACTCGCGCGCCGCGCTCATCACCCGCGGGCTTGCAGAAATGGTGCGTCTCTCCGTGGCCAAGGGGGGCAACGCGCTCACCCTGGCCGGTCTCGCGGGCCTGGGCGATCTCGTGCTGACCTGCACGGGCGAGCTGTCGCGCAACCGCACCGTGGGCGTCGAGATGGGGCGTGGCCGCAGACTTCCCGACGTTCTCGCGCGCCTCGGCCACGTCGCCGAAGGCGTCCGGACGACCAAGAGCGCCTACGATCTCGGTCGCAAATTCAACGTCGAAATGCCGATCACCACCGAGGTGTACCGGGCTCTTTACGAAGAAAAATCGCCGCGACAGGCCGTCGCCGATCTGATGGCTCGCGCGCTTCGGCCCGAGTTTTGATGCCCATGGTTGGTTGGCCGCCCCGCCGCTGATGTTGATCTGCTTGCGCAAAACAACTG
>JBBSDY010000053.1:0-11194 GCA_038240245.1 Polyangiales bacterium | reverse complement strand
TTCCAGCCGTTCGGATTTGCGGGAGGGCTGTACGATGTCGACACCGGGCTCGTGCACTTCGGCAAGCGCGACTACGATCCCTCTGTGGGGCGTTGGACAGCGAAGGATCCGGCGTTGTTTCGCGGCGGCGATGCCAATCTCTATAGGTACTGTTACGGCGACCCCATCAACCTGGTCGACATGACTGGGAAAGAACCCGCTACCGCCGCCGCCGCCGGTCTTGCCGGGTTCGGATCGGCGGGAGGGGCAACCGGCTGGGTAGCAGCTGCAGCGGATGCGTTTCCTCTCGCGGCGGCTTTCGCCGGGGGCTTTGCGCTCGGAAACGCGATAGCTCCCTACGTGGTCGATCCACTGCTTGATCGCCTGCAGGATCCAAAGGAGATCAAGGAGGGATCCCGGGAGAACCAAAGACAAAGCAACGGGAGCGGGGGACCGGAAAACGGCAATGGAGGAGTCTGCGAGTGAAACGCGAAGAGGAGATCCAGGCGGCCCTTACCCGATTGCTGGGACTTGGGTGCTGGTACGTGGCGAGCGGCGGGTCCATCGGAACTTCGTTCACCCTGCACCTTGGTGCCAAGATGCCTCGAAAGCAGCCTCTGACGAACCCGGCCGTCAGCGAAGAGTTTCGGCGGTATGAGGGCGAGCACATCCTCCTCGTCTGGTGCAGCTGGCGCCTTGACGGACTGGACGATGCTCTTGCTAGTAGCGACAGCTCGTGCATCGATGCTTCTGAAAAGCTGCAGGCGTACCTGAAGGGTCGCAAGATGCTCGCAGCGACCACGTTCAACAAGACGTTTGATGTGCTTCTTGAGTTTGAGGGCGATCTACAGCTGCGTGTCTTTTGTGATCGATTTGGTGGCGCCGACTGGACGGGCGAAAACTGGCAACTTGAGACTAGCGGGCAAATCGTTGCTGTAGGCCCCGGCTATCGGAGCTCAATCGAACCGGGCCGATAGGGATCCGACGAGCTTCGAGCAGATCTAACACGTCCTCCCCTTGCTAGACGATCGGTATGCGTTCGGGCAACGGCATCCTGACGACGGGCCCCGCGCAAGCGCATAGTACCGTGCATGGCGGAACAAGAGCGCGTTCGCGGGAATCGCGAGGAATGGGCGAAGCGCGTGGAGCGCTGGCGTGATAGCGGCCTGACGACCGCCGAGTTTGCGGCGGAGGTTGGGGTCAATCCGCGGACACTCACGTATTGGAAATGGCTGCTCGGCAAAGAGGGGCGCGGCGAGAAGCGGGCTTGGCCGAAGCGTGACAATGATCGCGCGACGCGAAGCAAGGCGCCGGAGATTGCAGCGCCGACGCCGGGGTTGATCGAGATTCAAGTGGCAGCCACGAGCGCGTGGTTTGAGGTCGAGCTTCGAGGTGGCCAACGGCTGCGCATTCCGGCCGGATTCGACGCGCCGACGTTGTGCCGACTGCTCGACGTTTTGGAGGTGCGATGATTCCCGCTGCGGTCAGGATCTTCGTCTGCACCGAAGCGGTCGACATGCGCCAAGGATTCGATCGTCTCGCGCAAGCGGTGAAGGTCAAGTTGGGGGAAGATCCGCAGAGCGGTTCTCTCTTCGTGTTCGCCAACCGAGGGGCGACGAGATTGAAAGCGCTCTGGTTTGACCAAAACGGTTACTGCATCCTCTACAAGCGGTTGCACCGTGCAGTGTTCGACTTGCCGATGCCCAACGGGACATCGAGCCAGATCCAGATCAATGCGTCGCGACTTGCCGAGCTCTTGCGCGGTGTCGCTCGTGAAGCGAAGCGCAAAAATCAACATCGAGAAGTGATCGCCGCTTGACAGTAGATCTCGCGATTGGCAAATGTTCTCGTCGTGAACGACGCGGCCCACGTCGACATCGAAGAAGAGCAGGCGGCGGCGGACGCAACGCACGCCGATACCCTCCTCACGCGCGTCGCGAAGGTGGAACGCGAGCTGGGCGAGTACAAGAAGCTTTACACGCTGCTTCGCGAAGAGAACGAGCGCCTCAAGCGCGGATTGCTCGGGCAGAAGGCCGAGAAGCTGCCGCAAAACGATGCGCAGCTCTCTCTCGCCATTCTCGAGCTGATGATGGCCGGAGCCAACGAGACTCCCGCCCCGCCGCCCGAGGACGAGGAGCAGGAGGTTGCGGCGCACACGCGTCAGAAGCCCAAGCGCAAGCCGCTGCCTGCCGAGTGGCCGCGTGTGTACATCGAGCTCGTTCCACCGGAAGTCGAGCGCGAGGGATTCGACGCGTTCACCATCATGGGCAGCGAAACGCGCGCTGTGTTGGAGCGTCGCCCGGCCTCGTGCGTCGTGGTCGAGGTGGTACGTAAGAAGTTCGTTCGCAAGAACGAGAAGAACAGCCTCACCACCGAGGTGCTCATCGCCGAGTTGCTCGCGCTGCCCATCGAAAAGGGCGTCGCCGGTCCAGGCATGCTGGCAGAGACGATCATCCGACGCTGGTGCGATCACCAGCCACTTCACCGTCAAGAGGGCATCTACGCCCGCGACGGCCTGGACATCGCTCGTTCGACGCTGTGCGGCTGGCATACGACGATGGCCGCTTCGGTTTTGCCGTTGATCCAGGCCATGAAAGCGGACGCTTGGCTCGCTCCCTATTTGTGCACCGACGCAACCGGTGTGCTCGTGCAGGCTCCGGAGCGATGCACCAATGGCCACTTTTGGGTGCTCGTCGCACCCGACAAGCATGTGCTGTTCGAATTCTCGAACAAGCACGATTCTGCGGCCGTCGACAAACTCCTCGCCGGCTATCGCGGTTACCTCGTGGCGGACGCCCATGCAGTCTACGATCATCTTCATCGGTCGGGGCAGGTCGTCGAGGTCGCTTGTTGGGCTCATTGCCGACGTTATGCCTTCAAGTCGCTCGAATCCGATCCCGAGCGGGCCAAGCGCGCACTTGCGTACATCTCGGCGTTGTTCAAGATCGAGCGGGCCATCGCGGATAAGCCTCGCAAGAAGAAGGAGGCGATGCGAGACAAGAAGTCTCGCCCTCTCGTTCGCGACTTCTTCGCGTGGTGCGAGGCCGAGAAAGATCTCGTGCTCCACGAATCGCCCATCGCAACTGCCATCGGCTACGCGCTCAATCAGCAAAAAGCGCTCGAGCGATTCCTCGACGACGGCAGGCTGCCGATGTCGAACAACATCTCTGAAAGAAACCTGCGCCGCCAGGCAGTAGGACGAAAAACTGGATCTTCGTAGGCTCGGAGGATGGCGCGCTCGCCAACACCGTCTTCGTCTCGCTCATCGCAAGCTGCGAGCTCAACGACATCGAGCCCTGGAGCTACCTTCGAGATCTCTTCTACCTGCTCCCCGATTGGCCGAAGAGCCGCGTCCTCGAGCTCGCCCCCGCCTATTGGAAGAAGACCCTCCAGCAAGACGAAGCTCAGCAGAGGCTCGCTAACAACCCGCTTCGCCGTGCCTTGCTCGCGTTCGTTCGCTGATCCCATCGGTCAGCACTTGTACGACGGCCCTCGGTCACCGTCACGACGCGGTTCCCCGAACGCATACGAAAGAACCGCCTAGCGAATCGCCGCCGCGAGCTGCACGCGGCGTGAATCTCGGCCGGTGTCACCCGAACGATCGGTGACCGTTGCCGTGACGTCGAGCTCCTTGCCGAGAAGTGGAACGTAGTCGACGCCATCCGCATCGAGCTGGAAGCGAAGGCCATAGAGCTTGCAGTAGCCGCCATCGGCCGGCTCGTACGTGAAGATCACATCGAAGGGGGAGATCACGGCTCCCGTCGACGGCGACGTCGCTTCGAGCGTGGTCCGCGAGCCACTGCCCAGCAGGTTCTTCATCCGGACGGCGAGCCAGATGTGGTGTCCACCTTGCGGTCCGGCCTCGACATCGAGCGTCTGCAAATCGGTGAGCGGCAAATAATCGGCTTGACCCCAGCCGACCGTCACCACCGGTGAGGCCCCTGCCGTCGTCTTGCATGTCCGATCGAGCTGGGCGGCATCGTCGCTCATCGCTCCGTCATGGCTCATCGCGTCGTCATGGCTCATCGCGTCGACATTCATGCTAACGGCCTTCGGGCTCGAAGGCGAGCACGCGACGGCAAGCGCGGCGACGGCAAGCGCGGCGAGAGTGCTAGTCGACGTGACGAATCGCGTCGAGAAAGCGGTCGGGAGGCACGAACTCGATGAAACGCGTGCGCTCTTGCCCATCGCTGCCGAGCACGACGACCGTCGGAAGCCCGACCACGCGGTAGCGATCTTTGATCTGATCGAGGAGAGGGTCGTCTTCATTGGTAGCGTCCACCTTGACCGCCACGAAACGGCTCGCTTCTGCCATCACGGCGGGATCGGCAAAGGTGATGCGCGACAGCTCGTTGCACGCGCCGCACCATGTGGCGGTGAAGTCGACGAGCATGGGACGGCGCTCGGTCTCGGCGCGGTTGCGAGCTTGTGACTCGGAGTGCTCCCAAGCGAGCTTGCCCCGTGGGGCCTCGAACCACCCCACGATGGCGAAGAGGCCAATGACGCTGGCCGCGATCCCGGTAGCTTTGCGAATCTGCGCGCTGCGTCCGCCCTGGCCAAAGGTGAGGTGGATGGCGCCGAGAGCGACGCCGGACGCCAGCAAGAGAGCCGCGCCGATGCCGAACCATCCTTCGGGCCGCGCGAAGTGCGAGAGGCCCGGAATTGCATTCTTCAAGAAGTACAGCGCGGCCACGGAGAGCACGATGCCAAAGAAGGACTTGATGCTCACCATCCAGGCGCCGCCCTTGGGAAGGCTGACCGCGAAGGCACCCACCAGCCAAAACGGGAGACCGAGACCGAGCGAGAACGCGAACAGCGCTGCTGCGCCGAGCCCCGCGCTCTTCGTCTTGCCGATCCAGAGCAGGATGCCCGTCAAGACTGGCCCCGTGCAGGGTGCGGCGATGAGCCCGCTCACCAGTCCGAGCAGGAAGGCGCCGCCGTAGCCGATGCCACCCAGCTGGGCCAGCTTGTTGGTCACGAAGGACGGCAGGACGAACTCGAACGCGCCGAACATCGAGGCGGCGAGCGTGAGAAACACGATGGCAACGAGGGCGAGCACCCATGGATTGGAGAGTGTCGATCCGAAGAGGCTGCCCGTGTAGCCGGCGACGACGCCGAGCGGAGTGAACATGGCCGAGATGCCCAACACGAATGCCGTCGACAGCCCCATGGCGTGCAGGCGACTCTTGCTCTCGCGTGCACCGAAGACGCTCACCGTGATGGCGATCATCGGATAAACGCAGGGCGTAAGGCACACCAGGAGCCCGCCCACGAAGGCGGTGAGCCCCGCGTAAAGTGGCCCGTGCGAAAGACCGCGCGAAAAAAGGTCGAGGTCCATCAGTTGCCCCGCAACTCGGCGAGCGTTCGCTTGGCCTCGGCGACCTCGCCCTCGAGCGCGATGTGTAGGGCTTCTCGGCCGGCCGTGGTTCGTCGCACGAAGCCGTCGAGGTACCTCATCGCGTCGGCGCGGCGACCGGCATGGGCGCAGAGCCTGCCCAGCACGAATCGTCCATAGCCCTGACCGCAAGGCGCGGCCTCGAGCTGCGCGATGACGCGATCGAGGTTGCCAACGGGCTCACCCTGCGCGCATTGCGCGAGCGCGAGGTGCCCGATGTAGAGCGGCTTGTCGGTGGTGCCCCAGCGGGCGGCCCGCGCCAGCGCCGATGCGGCTTCGGGATACTTCTTTCGCAGGTAGAGCACGCCCCCCAGCGTCCAGAGGTGAAAGGCCCTTCGGCTGGCGGGGCTCACACGGGCCGCCAGGCGAAGGTGCCCGGCCGCCCCGTCGAAATCGCCGAGGGCCTGGCAAGCGCGCGCTGCGTCCTGGTGGGCCACGTCGGTCAGAACTTGCAGCCGAATGAGCTGGGCCGCAACGTCCAGGGCCTCGCCAAACTGGCGGGCCTCGAAATGCGCGAGATAAAGCTGGCGCAGGAGCATGGCCTGGGTGGTGCGGTCGAGGCGCGGGCGGGCCGAGAGGCCCAGCTGCGCATACTTCGCCCGCGTTCGGGCCGACCGAGCGGCGATCGCTTTCTGTAGGTGCTGCTCGGGGCTTTTCGCCTCCGGGTCAGCTTCACGTACACGAGCCACTCCCCAAGAGGCTAGCAGGGGCTATACAAACGTCCAGAATTCGGCCTAATTCCCATGGTTAGGGAGGCGGCGGTTGCGCATTGGGTCCGGCTTGGTCATCTTGCCGCTTGCCATGCTCCGGTGCCCCCTCGGCCGTCCCCCCTTCGCCCGGCCCAAGATCCTGCTCGTTCTGACGGCCTTTCTCGTTCCCTGGGCCGCGGGATGCGGGCACCCCGCGAGCGAGGCGGAGTGCGAGGTCATCGTGGACCGAATCGTCGAGCTCGAGCTGAAGGCGCAAAAGGTCACCGATCCGACCGAAATCGCCAAGCGCCGAAGCGAGAGCCTCGGCATTGTCGGCGACCGCGGCCGGGCCGAGGTCCTGCAGGGGTGCGTCGGCAAGCGCATCACCGATCGGGCCCTCGTTTGCGTACGCGAAGCGGACAACGCCTCGGAGATCACCGACCGCTGCCTGCAATGACGACGGCGCTTCGGGTGGTGCGCGGTCTCCTCTTCGTGCTCGCGCCTTCGGTCGCGGGCTGCGTGAGGTACGCCACGGCTGCCGAGTGCAGCGCGCTCCTCGACCGTTATGTCGAGCTTCTCGTCCGCGAGCAGGATCCCAAGGCGAGCGATGACGAGATTGCCAAGCAGAAGGGGCTCACCCGCGAAAAGGCATCCCACGACGCCTCGTTCGCGAGCTGCCCCAAAGAGGTCACCTCTCGCTCGCTAGGTTGCGCAATGGCCTCGCCCAACGTCAACGAATTCGAAAAGTGCCTGGAATGAAAGTCATCTCATGGGCGAGACGGCGTCGCTTCACTTGGCCGGGGTGGCAGCCCGCGTGTGGGCGACGTGCCCGGTGAAGCGGATCTTGTCCGGTGAAGGCTTGAGGGGCTCGTCGGGTACATCGTAGACGAGATCGCCGCCCCATTTGCAGGTCTGGTTCTTGAGCTCCTTCAGGCATTCCTCGACCCCGATATCGGTGCCGCAGATCGCATCGACGTGCGCGATGTCATCGTGGGCGATGCTCATGATCTTGCCGCGAAATAGCTGCACGGCGCAGCCCGCCGGTCGCGGCGGATAGCGCGGATCGGTTTTCGGTCCGCTCGCGCACGCGGCGATTGCCACGAGCGCGGCCAGGTGAAAGATCGAGACGGCGATTTTCATGGGCCTCGGAGGTTAGCACGAGGCCCAATCCCGCTGGTGAGCTGCAGATGTCGCGTGAGATGCTAGAAGCAGTTCCACCGTCGGGTGTTCGCGCTGTTGCCGAAGCAGACGCAGGTGTTCGGACCATTGTCGCAGAACTCACCCTGGGTCATGCACTGCCCGTTGTCCATCGTGCCCTGCGCGCAGGCCATGATCATACCGGCGTCGAAGCCGGGGAAGCCCGCGTCGCCGCGGGGGGCGCCGGCCTCACGCACCATGCGCGTCGTGCAGTTCCATTCGCGTCCGGCGTCTCGCCGCCCGCCGTTCTGGTTGTCGCACCCGCAGCTCGTCATCGTGCCCGGAGCGCTGTACGAGCAGGTGAGGCCTCCCCGTCCCGCATCTGCAGGTAGTGTGCAGGCATCGCCGTCGCCGGGCGTCGTCGTCGGACAGGCTGCGTTGTTGTTGGTGTTTCCGCCTCCTGCTGCGCCGCCGCCCGCGCCTGCGTTGCCATTGGACCCGGCGTTGCCATTCGATCCACCCGCGCCGTTCGTCCCCGCCGTGCCGTTCGATCCGGCGTTGCCATTCGACCCGCTCGTGCCGTTGCTGCCGCTCGCGCCCGTGGTTGCGCTGCCACCGTTACCCGCGGAATTGCTGCCTGACGATCCGGTGGTGACTCCCGGGGGTGTGCTGTTCGAATCGTCACCGCCGCAATGCACGGCTGCCACACAAGTTGCGAAAAAAGCGCCCAACAACACGGTGGTTCGGCTGGCTCTCATGATGATCTCCACGATGGTCGTTCTGCCGAGCTGGCGCCCGGGCGGGGTATGTGGTGGGCTGATGTCGCCCCCTGCTGCCCAACTTGAGGGCCGCCGAGATGGAAACTGATCAAACATCGAGCTATTTTTTTCGGACAGGGCCGATGTCACCGGAAGATTCTACTAGCGTCGGACTCGCCGGTAGGAACAGCCAAGCTCCCCCGGCAACCAGGTAGAAAGCCGCGATGCTGTAGAGCGGCGCGTTCCACGAGTGAAAGTCTTTCACGCAGAATCCCACGACGAGCGATACGAGAGCGCCCCCGAGGTTGCCGAACATGTTCATCGCGCCGCTGACCACGCCGGCGTGAGCGCCGCCGATTTCGACGCACAGGGTCCACGCGGGGGCCACACCAAGAGCCGCGAACAGGGCCGCAAGCGCGAGAAGTAGTGCAGCGACGATCGGATCGGCCGCGGCGATAGCGGCGACGATCGTGATGGCCGCCGCAGGGAGTCCGACCAGGCCCTGAATTCGCCGGCCGTATCTCTTGCCCAAGCGCCGCGGCAAAAAGTCGCTCGAGAGCCCGCCCAAAAAAAGACCGAGACCGATCCCGATGAGCGGCGCTGCCGAGAACCAGCCCATGCTCTTCATGTTGAAGCCCCGCGCCTCGAGCAGGTACGTGGGAAGCCACGTGAGGTAGAAGTACCAGCCGTAGATGGTTCCCGCGTACATGACGCAAAGCGCGATGAGCGTCCGATTTTGCATGAGACGCGCGAAGGGAACGGCGCCGTGCGGCGGCACGACACCCGCCGCGCCGATGCGTGCGAGCTCGGCCGGGTTGACGCCGCGGTGAGCGCGCGGATCATCATGGAAGTAGCTCCACCACAGGGCGGCCCAGACGAGACCGACCGCGCCGAAGACGACGAACGTCGCACGCCATCCGATGGCCGGAAGCAATCGCACCACCAAGGGCTGGGTGACGGCGCCCGTGAACGCACCGATCATGATCGCCGATCCGAAGGCGCGGCCTCGTTCGGCTTCGGGAAGCCACCGTGCGTACGCGCGCGCGGTGGCCGGAAAGGCTCCCGCCTCGCCCATGCCGAAGAGGAGCCGCACCGCGATGAGCGAGCCGAATCCCGTCACCAGGCCGGTGAGGGCAGTCATCGCCGACCAGAAAATGACGATGCGCATGAGCGCCTTTTTCGCGCCAAAACGATCGGCGAGCCATCCGCTCGGAATCTCGAAGAGTCCATAGGTGAAGGTGAACGCGCTGAAGATCATGCCCATCTGCGCTTGATCGAGGCCGAGGTCGGCGCGGATGGCGGGGGCCGCCGTGGAGATGCACACCCGATCGAGGTAGGCGACGGCGACCAGAGCAAGCGTCAGACCGACGACGACCTTTCGCGCATGCGTGGCGCCGTCGTTTACACCAACATTCACCCCAGCGTTCTTACGCTTTGAGCGGTCGCCTGGCGAGAAAATCGATGAGATCGATGCGGGTGATGATGCCCACCACGCCGTCGCGCTCGGCGACGATGGCCATCTTGGCGTCGCTCAGCACCTGCTGCACGAGCTCGATCTTGGTCTCGGGCGTGACCGTGGCGTAGTCGCTTTCGATGAGACCGGCGATGGGAGAGTCGAGCGTGCCCGAGCCGGACACCAGATAGCGCAAGAGATCGACCTCGGCGACGATGCCCTTGAGCTTGCCGTTCTCGAGGACAGGTAGCTGGCTGATTCCGAGCGATTTGAGCGTGGCGATGACGTCGCGGACCTTGTCGCCCGGTCCCGCGCTGACGATCGCTCCGGCCTTGCCTTGCAGCAGCTCGCGCACGGTGCCGAGGCCCGGTTGATCGTCCAGAAAGCCGTTTTCTCGCATCCAGTCGTCGTTGAAGATCTTGGAGAGATATTTTTGCGCGCTGTCGGCGACCAGCACCAGGATGTTCTCTTTCTTGCCGGTCGCCTGGGCATACTTGATGGCCCCGGCCACCGCCGCTCCCGACGAGCCGCCCACGTAGAGCCCCTCGAGACGCACGAGATCGCGCGTCATCAAGAAGCACTCCTTGTCGTCGACGCGCACGATCTCGTCGATGATGTCGAGGTTCATGGTCGACGGGAAAAAATCCTCGCCGATCCCTTCGACCTTGTAGCTAAAAGGCTTGGTCACTCGCCCGCTCTTGACGAAGTCGTAATAGAGCGAGCCCACCGGATCGACGCCGACCAGCACCGTGTCGGGGCGCTTCTCCTTCAAGAGCTTGCCCACGCCGCTGATGGTGCCGCCCGTACCCATGCCGGCCACGAAGACGTCGCATTCGCCGCCCGTCTGCTCCCAGATCTCGGGACCGGTATTCAGATAGTGACCCTCGGGGTTGGCGGGGTTGTGGTACTGGTTGGCGTAATAAGAATTGGGTGTCTCCTCGGCGATCCGCCGGCTCACCTGGTAATAGCTTCGCGGATCCTCGGGCTCGACCGCGGTGGGGCACACCACCACCCGCGCGCCGAATGCGCGCAGGCTCGAGAGTTTCTCCTGCGACATCTTGTCGGGCATGATGAAGACGCACTTGTAGCCCTTGATGGCGGCGATGAGAGCCAGAGATGCGCCAGTGTTGCCGCTCGTCGCCTCGACGATGGTACCCCCCGGCTGCAGCCCGGCTTCTTCGGCGCGGCGCAGCAGGTTCCACGCGAGGCGGTCCTTGTGGCTGCCGCCGGGGTTCAAGTACTCGCACTTGACGTAGATGTCGGCGGCGACGCCTTGCGCCACCCGGTTCAGCCTGACGATGGGCGTGTGACCGACTGCCTGCGTGATGTTCTCGAGCGCACCCTTCATCATGACGGTTTTCCTCTCCCCCTGGCCTAGCACCAGTCCCCGGCGCTCACTACGGGCCCTCGATCGATCCTATCACCCGGTCGTGGCCGTGGGGGCCCCGGTGGCGCTACACTGCTCGCCATGGCAAGCGCGTTCGACGGTGTCATTCTGATTGCGCACGGAGCGCGCGACGCGCGGTGGATGGAGCCTTTTTTTCGTGTGCGCGACGAACTCGCCGGTCGGCTGGCGCCCGCCGCCGTGGCGATCGCCTTCATGGAATTCGCGGCGCCCACATTTGCCGACGGGGTAGCCGATCTCTACCGGGGCGGTGCGCGCACCATTCTGGTCATTCCGATATTTCTCTCGGGGGGTGGGCACGTTGCCAAGGAAGTCCCCGAGCTCGTGGGCGCGGAGCGAAAGCGCTATCACGACGCAATTTTCTCCGTGGCCGGCGCT
>JBBSDY010000052.1:0-11257 GCA_038240245.1 Polyangiales bacterium | reverse complement strand
CGCCGGCATCGGCAAGACCCTCTTCCTCGACGCCTTCAGCGGTCTGGCGGGCGACATGATCCTAGCTGCCCTCTTCGACCTCGGCGTCCCCCTGTCAGCCGTACAATCCGCCGTTCAAGTGCTCCCGGTGTCCGGCTTTCACCTGCACCTCGGCCACGTGCACCGCAGCGGCATCGTCGCCACGACGTTCGACGTCCACGTCGAAGGCAAGCAGCCCGAGCGAACGTATGGCGCGATCGAAAGCATGCTGCGGGAGAGCAAGCTGTCACCGGGCACCAAGGCGCTCGCCCAGAAAATCTTCCGGCGTCTCGGTGAGGCCGAAGCCAACGTGCACAAGATGCCGCTCGCCGATGTCCATTTCCACGAAGTCGGCGGCGTCGATGCCATCGTCGACATCGTGGGAGCGTCGGCCGCCTTGCAATGGCTAGGTGCCAGCGTGATCGCGACGCCCTTGCCAATGGGCAAAGGTTTCGTGAAGGCTCGCCACGGAACGTTGCCTCTGCCGGCTCCCGCCGTCGTCGATTGCCTCAAGGGCATACCGACCTATGGCGTGGACGTCGACGCTGAGCTCGTGACGCCAACCGGCGCAGCGATCGTCGCGTCGGTCGCCGAGCGTTTCGAGAAGTGGCCGTCCTTTTCGCCGATTGCCGTGGGATGGGGTGGCGGTCAGCGCGAGCTCGCCGATCGGCCGAATCTGCTGCGCGTCGTTCTAGGCGCGACCGCGGTGACGCGAACGGACAGCAGCGAGAGCCACACCATCATCGAGGCCAACATCGACGACATGAGCGGCGAGCTCGCCGGTCACGCGTTGCGCGCGCTCCTCACGGCCGGAGCGCTCGACGCGTGGGCCACTCCCATCACGATGAAAAAAGGCCGACCGGGCCTGACGGTGTCGGCGCTGGCTCCCGCCGAGCTTGCCGACGCGATCGCCGCGGTGATGCTACGCGAGACGTCCTCGATTGGCGTTCGCCTCTCGCCCGTGCGAAGGATCGAGCGCCCGCGCCGCACACTCGACGTGGCGACGCCCTTCGGTCCCATCCCCGTGAAAATCAGCGAGGGCCCTTACGGTCCCCCCGTCGTCAAGCCCGAGTTCGACGCGTGCGCCCGCGCCGCCGAAAAAGCCGGGGTGACCGTGCGCGACGTCATCGCGGCCGCGCTCCACGCTGCTCGGCTCGGGGATTAACCGCCAAGCCGCCCGGGGTTGGGTGGCGGTGGCTCAGTCCGGCCGGTCGACCGGGAAACCCTCTGCCTCCCACGCGAGCACGCCGCCCTCCAGGTACGCGACCGGGGTTCCCTCTTCGGCGAGCTTCTGGGCAAGCTCTTTGGTTTGCTCGCCGCCGCGGCAGTAGAGGACGGGCTCGGCGGGGAGCATGTGCAGCTCGGCCAGGCGGGTGGGGATCTCGGCGAGGGGCAGGTTCACCGCGCCGGGCAGGTGCATCCGTCCGAAAACAGGAGGATCGCGCGTATCGACGAGAGCAATCTGGCCCTGCTTGAGTAGCTCGGCGACCTCGGGAGCGCGCAGCGCACCCTCGGCGCGGGGCAGGAACGGCTCGATCATCTGGCGCAGCTGTGCCTTGCGCAGGGCGCCCACCTCGGCGGCGGCGATGCGGCCACCGGCAAATACCATGGTGGTAGGCACGGACTGAATACGCAGCTTTTGGGCGAGAAGCTTGGAGCGGTCGATGTTGACCTTGACGACCTTCGCCTTGCCTTCGAGCTCGTGGGCAAGCGCGATGACGTCGGGCTCCATGGTTTTGCAGGGCCCGCACCAGTCGGCGTAGAAATCGACGAGCACGGGCTGCTCACTGCGCAAGACCTCGCGCTCGAAGTCACGTTCCTCGATGACCGGAATCGCCATAAACGGGTCCTCTCCTGCGACGTTGGCTGCTGGGTGCTCTTGATACCGAGCTTTGTCCACAAAGCAAGCTCACACCTCGAACGTCTTGCGGATGGCATCGGCGATGAGGTAGAGGCCGCCCAGCGTCAGGCCCAGTGCGGCAATTGGCGGCAAGAGAATCCGCGGGCCGGCGCCCCAGCGGACCTCGCCGAGCATTTCCCCCCACGAGGCGAACGTCGAAGGTACGCCGAGATCGAGAAACGAAAGCGACGTTTCGGTGAGAACCACCGAGGCCACCGCGAATACGGCGGACACTGCAATGGACGCCATGAGGTGTGGTGAAACATGGACGAAAGCGATGCGCATGGGCGAGACGCCGGTCGCTCGCGCGGCGAGCGCCCAGTCCTCGGCGAGCGATCGAAGGACGAGCACACGCACCAGCCGCGCTACCTCTGCCCATTTCACCGCGGTAATCACGACCACCAGAGACAAGATCGACGGCCGCCGCTCGAGGGCACGGACCAGGGCGACGGCCAGGACGGCCGGAAACACGCCGACAATCTCGGCGAGACGCTCGACGAACCCGTCCCACATGCCTCCATGTGTGCCGGCGATCGCGCCGAGCACGTACCCTCCCAGGACCGACAAGATCGCCACCAGGGCTCCCAATGATAGCGATGTGCGCGTGCCGTGAATGAGCCGGGCGAAGACGTCACGTCCGAATGCGTCGGTGCCCAGAAGGTGATCGGACGAAGGTCCCGACAGAGGAGGGGTCAGCGTCACCGCCTGGGGACCGACGCGAAAGAGCGGCCATACGGCGAAGTCGCCCGGGCCGAGCGACGCTGCAATTTGATCGGCGCGAAGATCGGCAAATACCGGCGTGTGCGTGATGGCCGGAAGGACATAGGCGCTTCCCTGGTAGCGCACGTAGATCGGCAAATCGGAGACGATCCACTCCGAGAAGATCGCGAAGAAAGCAATCAGCGAGATGACGAGCGCTCCCACTTGCCCCCTTCTGTTCTTGAGGAGCTTGATCAAGAGCTCGCGGCGTTTCACGCGATGTTCCTGCGGTGGTAAAGGGCGGCGTTGGAAAGCCGGGGATCGATGGCGGCGACCGCGAGGTCGGCGAGGATGGACGTGATCGTCACGGTGAGAGCCGTCACGAAGGCGAGCCCGACCAGCCACGCGACGTCGTGGGTCTGCACGGCGCGAACGGTCTCTTCGCCAAGACCGGAGATGCCGAAGGCCTTCTCGACGACGAAGGCTCCGCCGAGTGCCGTAGGTAGCTCGACGCTGGCCAGGGCGACGAGAGGTAGCGCGGCGTTGCGAAGGGCGTGGCGAACGGCGATTCGAATCGGGCTCATGCCGAGCGCGTGGGCATGGCGGATGTAGTCGCGGCTCTCGACCTCGGCGAAGAGAGCTCGAATTTGGCCAAAGGGCGAAACCAAAAGGCCTACGGCGAGCACGACGACGGCCAGAACGGTGTCCGAGTGCCCGCGCCGCGCCAGAAGAACCGCCAGGCACGCGGTCGGGATGCTGTAAAGGAGCAGGCTCGCGGAAAGAATCCAGGCGTCGATGGCAAGTCGCGATCGGAGCGAGCCGACCACCGACAGGACGATGGCCAGCGAATACGCGAGAACCAACGCCGAGAGCATGATGGTGAGCGTGGGAGGGGCCCGATCGCGCAGCTTTTGCCAGATGGGAACGGCCCCTTCACTGGTACCGAATCCGAGCAGGACGACCTTGTCGGCCCAGCGCGCATACTGCGTATTGGTGAGCATCGCGAGAAAGCGCGATCCCCCTCCATACGCGACGTAGTCGGTCTGATGGACCAACCACCACTCTCGCCAGCGTCGAACGCAGGCGAGCGCGTCGGGCAAGGTTGCATCGTCGGCGATCTTGTCGTCGCGTTCGGTGACGTGAGCCGCTGCCGCCACGAGCCTGCGCAAGGGCTCGATCCTCTCGTCCGCGCTGGCGGGGCCGGGTGCGCCCACGACAGGCGCCGATAGCTCGTCGAGCGCGACCATGATCTGCTCGAGAGCGAAGGTGTCGAGCTCGATGAGATCCGCTTCGCGCGACGATGTGCCGTGCACGGACAAACGCCGCGCACCCCGGCGCGCGTTGGCGGAGCGAAAATCGATGCCTCGGTCTGCCCAGAAGCGATTCCAGAAGGCGACGGCGAGTGCGGGATCACCCGCCTGAGCCGAGGCGATGCCCATTCTTTCGGCAACCGGCAAGAGCGCCACCGCGACCCGCGCGCGTGCTGCGGGATCGAGCGCGTCGAGACGGGGCAACAGGTAGGGGAGCGCCGCTCCGCCGAGTCGGACCAGAGCCTGATCGTCCGCGCCCAGATGGGCCAGCGCATCGTCCACGCGCCCGACGACGTCGGAGGGATGCTCGTTGAAGAAGCGCGGAAGATCGAGAAACCGCGAACGCCGGAGCTCGGTCACCTCATCCGAGCGCAGCGTGGCGACGACCGCGGGATCGTCCGCCGGATCGGGAACGTACGAAAGGAGCGCGAAGCTGGCGAGGGTGACGCCAATGAGGATCGGCACGATCCAGAGCAACCGCCGCAGCGCGTGCCTCAGCATGGGAGCCTAGCGGGTGCGAAGACCTGACCCAGCAATGCTATCGCAGAAGATAGTATCCAGCGACCAGCGCCAGCGCCAAGGCGGTCAGCACGACGCCGCCGACCATCCATGCGGGAGCGTTCGAGGTGGGGATGAAAATGGGCTCGGCGTCTTCGGACCCGGGTCGTGGCCCTTCGCGCCAGCCGGCGGGGCCGGCGTGGGCGGGAGGAGGCTCGGGCGCGCGCGCTGCAAGGGCGGCAAGCGCGGCCTGGCTCATCTGCGCGCCAACGAGGGTGTGCGTTACTTTGGAACGGCTGGGACCGTGATCGGACAGACGCTCGGCGACCTGGATCGAAGAGGGTGGCGCCGAGCTCAGCGAAACCATGGGACGCTCGGAGGGCTCGCGCACCGTCTGACGAGGCATCGACTCGGCCGTCTGGGTGAAAGGATCGTCGGGCAACGAGTATTTTTTGTATTTGAGATCGTCGAGATCGAGTGACGACACGAGCCCCTGGCCGTCGAACTTCGAAACGATGACGGTGATGTTGTCGTGTCCTCCGGCCTGGTTGGCTCGCTCGGTGAGAATCCTACAGGCCTCGAGTGGATCGGGGGTGGTCATCAGGACTTCGCGAATCTCGTCGAAGCGGACCATTCCCGAAAGGCCGTCGGAACAGAGCATGAGGATGTCGCCCTGGCGCAGCACGACGTACGTGAGATCGACCTGCACCGTGTCGGCGGTGCCGAGGGCCTGCAGGATGATGTTGTTGTGCTCGAAGGTCTCGGCTTCGGCCTCGGTGAGCTGTCCTGCCTCGATGAGCTGGTTGACGAGCGATTGGTCGCGCGTCACCTGAACCAGCTTGTCGCCGCGTAGCACATACCCGCGGCTGTCGCCGACCTGGGCGAAGAACAAATGGTCGTCGATGAGGCCCGCAATGGTGGCGGTGGTTCCCATGCCTCGCCGCGCGCGATCGACCTTGGCCTCGGTGAAGATTCGCAGGCCCGCTGCCTCGACGGCCTGGACGAGGCGGTACGCAAACTCGTCGCGGCCCCGCGGAGTGCTACCGCCGGACATCTTTTCGAAAATGATGTCGACGGCGAGCTGGCTGGCGACTTCGCCGGCCGCGGCGCCGCCCATCCCGTCGCAAACGCCGAGAATGGTGCCCCCCGGACCGATGGCAAACGATCGATCGGCCTCGAGCATGCTCCGTGACTTGCGCGTGAGATCCGCGACGAGGAAGTTGTCCTCGTTGTGCTCGCGGATCTGACCGACATCGGTGCGCCCGAAGAGCTGAAGGCGAACCTCTCCAGCGTTGGTCGGGACGACGGCCGGCTCGGCGGTCGTCGCCTCGGCGGTCGGGGATTGTCCGTTCGGCTCGTTCATGATCCTCGCCGAACCCCTCCCACGGGGGAGCCGCCTGGGGGAGGGGGACGGGACGCAACGAGATCGACCCGGAACAAGTGCTGGCCCACTCGCAGGAAATCGCCGTGGCCCAGGGGCACGTCGCCCCGGACGGCAACGTAGGTGCCGTTCGATGATCCGAGATCGGTCATGGTAAATGTCGCTGTTGCTCCGTCGAGCCGGATCGAGACGTGACGCCGGGACATGAACGGATCGTCGGTGAACACGATGTCGCCCGATTCGCGACCGATGATCGTCTCATCCCGGTGCAAGTAGAACACGTTTCTGGTGACCCCCTCGACTGTACGTTCGCAGAGTCGCCCGTATCTCGGAAGCATGGGTGAGCCGAAGAGCAGCGTACCGTGCTGCGTCGCCGGGCCAAACCCCTGCTCCGCGTCCTTCACCGCCTCAAACCTTAGCACTTGCAGGCCTATCAGGAGCAAATCTCCGTCCGTCAGGGCGTGCGGTTTGCGCAGTCTCAGGAAAATGCCGTTGATCGAGCCCAGATCTTTCGCGTACCAGCCGTCCTCGCGCCGTGCCAGGCGCAAATGTCGGGGCGAAACGTAGGCATCTTCCCGCAAAAGGATGTTGCCCTCTTCGCGTCCGATGTCGAGCTGATCGCCGCTGAGCGGGTAGCTGGCGCCCTCGGCGCCATCGCGGGCGATCGTCACGAGCCTTCCGCTCACCTCGGCGGTTGCACCGTACGAACCGCCTCGGCTTCCGCCACGCTCGGCTGCGTAGGCTTCGGCAAGCTGCGCGGCGTCGGCGCGTCCCGGTGCGACGGCAGGAGCCACGGAGCCACGCGAACGCGCCAGGTCGGGTCGCAGGCTGGCGCCACAAAACTGGCAGTAGAGCATCGTCGCGTCCGACGCGCCGTTGCAACGGCTGCACACCACGCGAGCCGGAGCGCCGGATGAGCCGCCCTGCGCCACTTGCATCGCCGGGCCGCCTTGCATGCTTCCGGCGGGCAGGACGCTTGCCCCGGCGTGGATGGGCGACAGACGCGAGCCGCACGAGACGCAGAAGCGGTTGCCCACGGGGTTGCGGGTCGAGCAAGTCGAACAGACGGGTCCCTCGTCCGTGCCGCGCGGCGGATCGAAAGCAAAGGCCGGTGCCTCGGGTCGAACCATCATCCTGCCCGCCTGTTGATCGCCTGCGGGATCGCCAGGGAGAGGAACAACGCCCAGCCCCGTGGGTGGCGTGGGCGGCACGATGCCGGCCGGCGAGGCCAAGCGGCGCCCGCAATCTTGACAAAACGCCAGGTTCTCAGGGTTGTTGCGCCCGCAGCGGTCGCAGATCACGTCCCCTAAGGGAAACCCTCAAGCACCGATTGCGTCAAGCATATTCACGATCTGCCCCCAAACCGGTGCCGGGGCCGAGCCTTGCGAGGCCGCTTGCGGTCACGGGGCGGGCTGCTCGTAGGTCGGGAGCCTCTGCTCGAAGCCCACCTCGAGGCCCACCAGGGAAAGGACGCCGCTGGATCGATCGAGCAGGGTCGAATCGCGCCAGTTGGTGAGCATGACGGGCCGGTAGGCAAGGATGAGCGACATCAAGGTCGAGCCGGAGAACTCGATTTCGAGGCCGAATCCCACCATCGCCATGCCGCCCACTGCCTTGAGACCCCACTGGCTGCCGTACCCCACCGCACCTGCGCCGGCGGTGAGAAACGGGCGGTAACCGCCAGGAACGGGCAGGAAATATCGGGTCTCGGCGCGAACCTGCTGCAAGATCGCCAGGTAGATCGATTTGTGCGCGTCCTGTTTCGAGAACTCGTACGCCCCGCCGATGTAGAAGGGCGCGTGGAAACGATACCCCGCGCGCACGCCAAGTCCGCCGCCCGACCCGATGACGCAAGGGGCCGATGCTCCCTCGGGACAAATGGCGCCCGACGAGGCCAGAAACTCGGCGGTCAGGGCGGCGCCGTACTGCACGTAGCCGGTTTCGAGCCGGTTTTCGGGGGGGGCAATGTCCGCGAGCGCGTTTCGGGACCCGAGCAGCAGGAACCCCGCGCCGACGATCCCAGGGAGGGCCGCGGCCCGGTGGCGATGCACCCGCAAGAAAGTACGCTCCGTTGTCGTGCGGCGCCAGGGGTGCTGGACGGATCGCGGCACGGGGGGGGGCATAAAGGCGTGCAATCTCTTGACGTCCCCCCGAAGCTTCGCTTAAACGCCTGGAGTCGTTGTTCTTGTAAGCAGGATCTGACCCAGGAAATGCTACGCCCAGAGAAATCCGGGAGACCAAGAGCCTGATGGAGATCTTTCTCGATAAGCGCGCTGTGCGGCAAATTCGCATTTCGGCGCAGGATGCGATCGAGGAGGGCGATACCGAGACGCTTCGCGAAGACGTGCTCGAAGCCTTCACCGAGGAGCAAGTCGAGGAAATCGAACGCCGCCTCGACAGCGGCGATTTTTTCGAATTCCTCACCGACATGCTCGACGAGTGGGGAGGAGACGACGTCGACGAGCTCTTCGAGCTGCTCGAGACCCAGCTCGGTGACGTGGGCATCGACCTCAAGTACGAGGCGAAGGTCGCCGCGGCCGTCGCCGAAGAGGAAGAAGAGGAAGACGACGACTTCGACGATGATGACGACGAAGACGACGATGATGATGATGACGACGACGAAGAGGAAGAAGAAGAGGAAGAGGGCGAGGTCTAGCCCCGGTCAGCGTCCCATCGGTGAGCGAGGCTCTTCTCGCGTGATGTAGTCGTGGCAGCGACGGCCGGCCACGGGCGAGGCGCCCGGGCACAGGGTTCGCGAGCAAGGGGCGAAGCGCGAAGCGGGGAAATCCTTCGCGAGCACCGCGGTGAGCGCGCATGCCTCGCGTCCGTCGCCGTCGGCGAGGGCGAGCTTGGCCTCTTCCCAGAGGGCGTCGTCGCGCAAGATCGAGGTCGGATGGTCGGCGTAGAGCGCGTGAAATTCGCGCCGTGCGGAAGCGTGATCATCCAGCCTGTCTCTGTAGAGCACGGCCATCCGGTAGCGAGCCTGCGAAAAGCGCGGCCGCTCGTAGCTGCCGGTCATGCTGGAAGGCTCGCGGACGGCGAGCATTCGATCGAGATCGGCAACGGCTTGCCGGGCCCGACCGAGCTTCTCGTCGAGGAGCGACGCGTGCCAGAGCGCATCATCGAAGAGGCTCCCGTGCGGATAGGGATGCCGATCGGCACATGCAGAGTAGGCTATGCGAGCGGACTCGAGATCGCCCGCGGCCTCCAGACGCGTCGCGATCGCGTAGAGGACGTTCTCGTCGAGCTCCGTGGTGGCTAGCTTCGCCTGCACACCGCGAAGCCACGCGAGGACATCGGCGCCGGTCTCGTCGAGGTAGCCGACGTAACGCTCGAGCGCTCTTCGTGCAAGCCCGTCGTTCGGTTGCTTCATCATCGCATCGCGCAACATCCCGTAGCCCTTTTCGCCGTTGCCGGCGTCGATCTCGAGCGCTGCCTCATCGAACATCGCGCGCCGGGCGCGATCGCTGGCGGGCAACTTCTGGACGAGCTCTGCGTATGCCGCGCGAGCTCGTTCCCACGCGCGCTCTCGCTGGTAGGCGGCGGCGCGCAGATAGAGCGCCTCGGCCTGATCGGTCGTGCGCAGCGACGCGCGGGCAGCGTTCTCGTAGTCGCTCGCTGCCTCGGCGTAGCGGCCCGCCGAGTACGCGCTGTCTCCCGCTCCCTTGGCTCGAGCGAACGCGTCTCCAACGTGCGGGGCGCAGGCGCCGAGCAAGAGGGCGAGCAGCGCGGCCCGCTCGAGCCGAGCTAGTCCACGCCGCATGCCGCCCGAATGGCCTGGGCGAGCACGTCTGCCGCCGTGACGGACGCATCGCGCGCGATCTCGAGGTGAAACACGGCACGCAAGCGGTGCGGGCTGATCGCTCCCACGAGCACGCCGTTTTCTTTTGCCGCCGCGGCGACCTGCGGGGCCGCACCTTCGGCAACGTCGATGTTGACGATGTTGGTTTCGGGATCTTGTACCGACGAGCGCGTGTTTTCGACGAGCTTGCGCAGCTCGCGCGCGAAGAGCTTGGCGTGCTCGTGATCGTCGACGAGCCTGCTGCGATGATTGCCGAGCGCGTAGAGCGCCGCCGCGGCGAGCACGCCGACCTGCCGCATGCCGGCGCCGAGCATCTTGCGCAGGCGATGAGCCTCGCCGATCTGGGCCTTGCTCCCCGCGAGCGCCGAGCCGACCGGGGCGCCCAGGCCTTTCGAGAAACAAAGACTGACCGTGTCGAAGGGTCCAGCGAGCTGCGCGAGGGGCACGCCGGTCGCGGCGGAGGCATTCCACAGACGGGCGCCATCGAGGTGAAGGCCGAGCTCGAGCTCGCGCGCGCGTCGCGCGATGGCGGCGACGTCCTCGCGGGGGAAGATGCGTCCGCCGGCGCGGTTGTGGGTGTTCTCGATGGTGACCAGCGAGGTGCGAGGGTAGTAGTACGCGCGCGGTTTGACGGCCGCCTCCATCTCGGCGACCGTGAAGAGGCCGCCCCGTCCGGCGGCGGTGAACTGAACACCCGACAGCGCCGCACCGGCTCCCGACTCGTACCAGCAGAGGTGCGCTCCCTCGCCGCACACGACCTCGTCACCCCGGCGCGTGTGCGTCATGACTGCGAGCTGATTGCCCATGGTGCCCGAGGGAACGAAGAGCGCTGCCTCCTTGCCCAGCAAGCTGGCCACGGTTTCTTCGAGGATGCGCACCGTCGGGTCCTCGCCGTAAACATCGTCGCCCACTTCGGCGCGCGCCATCGCTTCGCGCATGGGCCCCGTGGGTTTGGTGACCGTGTCGGACCGAAGATCGATCATGCGCCATCCTAGTACTACTGCCGCAGTTTCTGCGGCGGTAGTTGCTGGCGGCCCTTTTTTTGAACTGCTAGCCTCTGCGTCGCCGTAGGGCAGCGGCAAGTCCCAAAAGTGCGAGGGCGACAGGTGAGCCGGGCGACGACGGGGCGGCTCGGCAACTGCACCCGGAACCACTGGTCTGGCTGACGTCGCTGGCGCGAAATCCCATCCAGCCCTGCGCCTGGTTCGACGCCGCGAGCTGGTTGTCGATGCGCTCGGTATTGTCGACGAGAACGACGGGTTGACCGCTGACCGACAAATCCTCGATTCGTTCGGCCCAGGGCATTGGGTCGGAGAAGGCGGGCCACGTTTGCTGCGCGGTGAGAGCCACGAATCTGCCGTCCGGCAATGTCATTCCACGTGCGCCAGTGCACGTGATGCGAAGGGTGCCGGAGCCCGACACGGCAACCGGTCCGAGGCCGTCGCGCTCCTGGAACTCGGGATCCTCGGTCATCTCGGCCGGCGAAATGGTGGTGAACATTCTGGTGAGATAGGGCCAGTTGAAAAGCAACTGGTCGGCGTGACGCGCCGGATCGACGATGCGCGACCCGAGAGCGGACGCGAACGCCGGACCGTTCCACTTTTTTGCGTCGATGGCCGTCTGGTAGCAAGAAAGACAGCCATAGAAGG
>JBBSDY010000051.1:0-11295 GCA_038240245.1 Polyangiales bacterium | reverse complement strand
CCGGCGAGGCGATGGCGATGACGAGGATCGACGCCAAGAGCTTCACGCTGGTAGAGTAGCTCCGATGGTGACCGAGAAGCGAGAGGTGTCGGATCTCATGGCGGCGGCACTCGCGTTCGATGACGAGCTCGAACATTTTGGCAAGCTGGCCGAAGCGGCGCGCAAGGGACCGCTCAACTCGCAGAAAAATCTCGAGCGTGCTGCGCGCATGTTCGACGAGATCGGCGCGTCCGAGAAACGTCTCGGTACGGCCGCACAAGCGTTGGTCTCGACGCTCAACGTCGCCCGCCAGAAGCAAGAGTCGCACGCCCTTTCGATTCAGCAGCGAGCCGACCTCATCGAGCAACGTACCACCGCGGTTGCAGCGCTCTTGCAGCGCTACGCGGCGCTGGGCGAAAAAGCAGCGGCCCTCAACCAGCTTGCGGTCGGCATTGCCGCCAAGAGCTCGAACGGCGAGCGCGTCAGCGACGCCGAGCTGCGTCCGGCCCTCGGCGAGCTGCGTGCGCGCATGGGCGAGGTGGCCGAGGGTGCGCGGAGCCTCACCGCGGCGGCGCGCGAAGCAGATTTCGAGGACATCGCCCGACAGGCTGACTCGCTGCGCCAGCAGATCACGGCTGCCGACGACAAGGTCGCCGCGATCGAGAAGAGTCTCGCCAGCTAGCGCGCCTCGATATCGAGATTCACGGTTTGGCCGGCGCGGTTGAGGCGCACGGTGAGGTGCTCGAGCGAGCGCAGATTTCCATACGCCGCCATCATCTGCTCTGGTGTGCCCAGCGCGAATCCGTTGATGTTCTCGAGCCGATCTCCGTTCTCGAAACCCAGCGCGCCGAGCAGCGAGTCCGGGCGTATGCCGAAGAGACGAATGCCGACGACGGCGCCATTTTGCTGCTCGGGGACGATACGCGTTGCCTTCAAGAATTCGAATGGATTGGCGAGCACACGGCCGATGGCGCTGCGATCGATTCGTGTCTCGGTGGCGTTGACCCTCCGGACGGCCTTGGTGATGTCGCCTTCCGGAGCTGCCACCACCTCATCGAGTCGCGATTCGCTGGTGGTCGCGAGAACGCGCGAACGAAAGGTCTCAATCTGGCAAGTTGCATCACCCTCGGCGAGCACGACGCGGTTCCATTCGACGATGCGGACCGTCTTTCCGGCGATCGATTCCCCGACGCGAACGAGCTGGGGTCGCTGGCCCACCCCTGTGGTCAGCGCGGCCAAGGACGACGTCTCGGAATCGGGAAATGACGCGATGAGCGTTGCGCTCATGCCACTGCAGTCGCAAGGTGCCATGCGGGGCCCTTGCGCCGCCGCATCGAGGGGACGCGGCGCGCGAGAATCGAAAGGATTGCGATCCAAAAGAGGTCGCGCACTGGGCGTGTGTGACTCCCGGACCGGCACGAACGAGGCATCGTGCATGGCCGCACGATCGTCACGTCCTCTCGCACTCGATAGTCGCGTCTTGGCCAGCTGCGCCAATCCCGACGCTTGAAGGTAGCTCGCGAGAGCGATCAACCCGAGCGTGGCCGCGGTCACGCACCTCCTTTGCATTGCGTCATCCATGCATTCACCCGTTGGTTGACCGCTTCTCGCGGCTCGGATGGTGGTATAGCGAGGGGCGTGCCATGCCTGATGTCGCCCACTTGCGTGGCGTGGCCGGTCGAGACCCGACAAGCTGTCAGGACGGGTGCGAGGCTGGCGACAATCCGACAACCGAGTATTCTGAGAAGCAACGGAGACACCAACATGAACGACACATTCTTTGACCGCCCCACCGCGCGCGCGTTGCGTACAGCGTTTCTGGGCGGCCTGATTGGCATGCAAATCGTCGGCTGCTCCTCATCCAGCTCCAACCCGGGCGATGACACCACGTCGGGTGCGGGTGGGACAGACTCCGCCGGCTCGGCGGGCACGGCGCAAGCAGCTGGGGGCGATACCGGCTCGACCTCGACGGGCACCTCGGGAGGTCAGGCCACCGCGGGCAGCACGGGCTCGGGTGGAAACACGGGCAAGGGCGGGGCCGGCGGAAGTGGCGACCCGATTGTCGATGCAGGCCCGCGCACGGGCCCGCTCAAGATCATGGCGCTTGGTGATTCGACGACAGAATTCACCTGCTACCGGGCCGAGCTCGCCAAGCTGCTCGATAAGAGTCATCCCAAGGACTACCAGTTCGTCGGAACCAGGAACGACGACTTCGGCGGATGCGGCGGCTACGTGTACGACAAGCACAACCAGGGCATGAGCTCCTACCTCGTCACGAAGATGTCGGGAACCATGATGAACACCCAGGCCGAAGCCCCCACCTGGGCCGCGCTCGCCCCCGACGTGGTTCTCCTTCACTTCGCTACCAATGATGCGTGGAACTCGATCTCCAGCGACAAGATCCTGGCCGCGTGGTCGTATTTGATTGGCGAGTTCCGCAAGACGAACCCCCGGGTTACGATCTTGGCGGCCCAGGTGATTCCGCTCGATCCCATGGATTCCGATGGCGGACACTCCTGCAGTCCGTGTCCCGACAACGTCAAGAAGTTGAACATGGCGATTCCGGCCTGGGCCACGACCAGCAGCACCGCCGCCTCGCGGGTGATCGTCGTCGATCAGTGGACGGGCTACGTTGCAGCCGTCGACAGCTGCACGCCGGGCCGGTGTGACGGCGTGCACCCTGGCCCCTCTGGCTCCGTCAAAATGGGCGCCAAGTGGGACGCCGCGCTCGAGCCGCTCTTCTGACGGCGCTGCGCCAGCTCTGCGGCTGTACTGCTACGGCGTGGCCGACGTCATGAAGCTGTGTCCATCCGACATGAGCATCTCGCCGTCGCGATCGACGGGACCATCGATTGCGGCGGAATAGTCGAACGGATCGACGAAGCCCTTTTACATCCATCGCCGCGTTCATGGTGCTGTACAGTCCGTGCGTCTCGATATGCAACGCGGCGGCGGCGCTCGCCGGCACCGTATTGCCCTTGATGTACTTGGAAAGGCGCGCCGTCTTTTGGGTGGAGAGAACCCGGAAGTGCGGTCGCTGACCGTGCCCTGGATGTCGGCGACGAAGAGGTAGACCACGTTGGCGCCCGTCCACGAGAAATCGGTGCTGGTGGTCACCCCGTCGTGTTCTGAAGCGGCAAGGCGAGCACCGCCGGATCGGGGATGGCAATGGGCACGTTGGCCTGGTTGGCCACCAGGTCGTTCTTGTGCACGATGGCGAACGGTAGATCGTAGATCGGGCCCTCTTGCACACAGATGGTGGCCGTGGCGCCCGTCAGGGTGGGAACGGTGAAGCTGAAGTTGTTCACGGTGTTGGTGTACCCATCGACGACCTTGATGTTCGCCCCGCTCGTGAATGTCACGTACACGTACGAAGACGCGGGGATGAGCTTGCCGCGCACGATCGATCCCAACACGGGCCCCGACGCGATCATCGGGTTTGGGTGAGGTCGAGCGAAATCGTCGTCTGCTTGTTGTCCTCGAGGGCCGTGGCCAGAGAGTCATAGCCGTTGTAGCCGGTAGGTCGCCTATCGGCGCCGATCGTCCACTTGAGCACGTCCGAAGTGCCCGCCGATCGAGCGGGGCCCGTCCACCCGCCTCGTCCATGACGTAGCCGGGGCCATCGAGACCCGTGTTGCGATTGCCATCGGGTGAGCCCCACGAGAACCCCGCCAGCACATTGTTGGGCGGCGGATAGGTGGGGTTCGAGATGGTGAAGTCGAAATAGTGCGCGTAGCGGAGGGGCATGCTCCACGTGTCGACCTGGAGCGTCGGATCGGCGCGCGAGACGCCCTAACCGGCTCCCTTTTTTGGCGAAAATGGGCTATGGAGAGGGCTCACTTCCATGTCGAGGAGACACCCATGATACGAGCGCTCGCAGTTGGTTTCGGACTCGCCATCGCGTCGGCGACGGTGATGTTCGCTTGCGGCGGTGATGACAGTGGAAGTACGGGCGGCGCTGGCACGACCAGCAACGGCACCGCCGGCAACGGCGCCTCGGGCAGAGGAACCGCGGGCACGAACGGAACGTCGGGCGGCGGCGGAACCGTGGTCACCGGCGGCGGCGGCACGGTGGCAACCGGCGGATCAGCGGGCACGCTGTCGCCCGGCGTCGGCGGAGCTTTTGATCTCGACGGTGGGTTCGACTTCGATGCATTTTTCGGAACCTACACGTGCGCCCAGTTGACCGCGTGCTGTGCCACGGTTCCCGTGCAGGCTCGGGCGGACTGCAACATGTTCGCAACGGGCGGCGACGAGGCGAAGTGCTCCGCAGCCATGACGGGCTACAAGTTAGCGGGACTCTGCAAGTAGCATCGTGGCTAGGCGCCGGGCCCTGCCTCGATGATCTGAATGGTAATCCCCTCCATGATGTCCGGCAGGGCGTCATCGGGGCGGGGCACGCCGGGGTGCACCGTCACCTTGACGACGAAGCCGATACCGTCCTCGCGGGTGGCCCCGATGCCGGCGAACCACGGCTCTTTGCCAACCTTGGCGAGCAAGGTGTTCTTCACCTGACGCGCGATGGAGAGGCTGCTCATGGGTCGCTACTTGACGACCGAGCCGACGTCTTGCTCGACTTGCTCGCCGGCGGATTGGTAGACCTTGCCGTAGAGATGCGTGTGCTCGGTCATGATCCAGTAGTCGGGTTTCTGCCCTTCGCCTGAAGCCTGGGCGGGCGTCTTGACGACCTCGATGTAGCCGAGGCTTCCCGATGCGCCGGTGTACTCGACGCGAACCACGGGCTGCATGCCGGCGGGGGGCGTGGCGGCATAGTCGCTCACCCGCAGCCGATCGATCTTCTGCATCCAGTTGCCAGCGGTCTCGTCGGCTTTGTCCTTGTCGGTGGGATCGGCCCAGAATTTTTTGCCCTCGGGTCCTCCGCGCGCGAGCTGGCGTGTCTTGCCCGCGGCGATCACCTTGGCCGCGGTGGTGTCGGTGTCCTTGAAGGCGTGCTGGTCGTGCTCCATCAGCTTGCTTTCGCCCGACTCGAGATCGCGCAGGGCGTCGCCCTTGAGCACGAAGGCGTCGTTGGTGCTGGGATCGATGACATAGGTGTCGCTGCCGCCGGGCGCGGTGCCGCCGACGATGAGCTTTCGCTCCTTGCCGGAGATGGTGACCGTCAGATTGACGTCGCGCTTTTCGAAGCCGAACTCTTCGGCGCGGGCGTCGGCGATCTTTCCGAGATCGCGGACGGCCTTGAGCGGGGCGAGCGACTCGACCAGCTTGGTGGCCGGCGTGGTCGACGCGAAGATTGTGGGCGGGGGCTTGGGGGGGGCCGGAGCAGGCGCGCCGCCATCGGCGGTCGGAGTGATGGGAGTGGCCTCGCGCTCGACGGTGCCGAAGAACCAGCGCTCGCCCTTCTTCTCTTCGCGGGCGTCGAGGGTCAGCTTCTTGCCCTTGTTCTCGTAGACGATTCGCTGGACGTCGGCAGGGCGCGCGTTCCACACCGTGGCGTTGGTGTCCTGCGCGGCGTGGGGTGTCTTCTCTTTGCTCCACGCAAATGAAGCCGCCAACCCGCTCAGAACGAGAATCCCTGCGTGAAAGGCGACTGGACGAAGAGGGCTCATCTCAGGCTCCTTTGCCTTCTGCAGCCGGGGTTGGCGCGGACGCCGACACCATGGGTCTGCTGCGCTTGCGGCGCGACAGCAAGAGCCCCGCGCCGAGAACCAGCGACGGGACGACGAAGATGGTGCCGTAGAAGAGAACGAGATCCTTCTGCTTGGTGTGCTCGATCTTCACGTCTTCGGTGGTAGAGATCGCGCCGGTGAAGCTTTCTTCACCGCCGAGCCAACGGATGGCGTCGATGAAGAGAATGACGTTGGCGTCGTTGCCGAAGACGGCATCGCTCAGGGCGTCGGCGTCGCCGATCGCGAAGATGCGCGTCTCCTGCACCGTCTTGTAGTTCTCGGCGTGCGGGTTGAGCATCTTGGAAACGGCCGCAGCAAGGTTGTAGGTCGTCTTCTTCTCGCTGTCCTGGTACTGAAAATCGCCGTTCTCGTCGGCGAACGTGTCGCCCATCGACTTGACCGTGAAATCGACCTTAAACGACGCGTCGGCTCCGGGACGCTTGTCGAGACCGCCGGCGCCCGCGAAGATCAAGTGCGCGCGGCCCGAGTTGCGACTCAAGGTTGAGATCGACGCGTGCGACGAGAACCGGTTGGTGACCAGGATGGTGCGGTCCGAGTCGTTGAAGCGGCGCCGCAGGTGCTGCTTGTCGTTGGCCAGAATGGTCGGCAAAAAGGTGAGGCCGGCGATCTCGGCGAGGGGATCGAGATCGACCTTGGGATCGGGGTCGAGCGCGAGCAAAAGATGCCCGCCGCCGTCGGCGTACTTCTTGAGCGCCGCCACCTCGCCGGGCAAGAAGGGCCGCGCGGGCCCGAGCACCACCACGATGGTGGCGTCCTTGGGGATCTCGTTACCCAGGCCCTGCGCGAGGCCGAGCTCCTTGACGACGTAGTTCTGGGACTCCATGAGCTTGCGCACGCCGTTGGTGGTGCGACCCTCGGAATCGTTCGACTCGTTCATCTCACCGTGGCCGGTGGTGAGGTACACGGTGCGGGTCTCGCGCGAGACCTTGAGCAGCGTCTTCTGAAAATCGCCGTCGAGCGTCTTGAGCTGCGCGCGGGCTTTCTCCATGTCGATGCCGAGGTTCATCGTCTCTTGCGTCGGACCGCGCGCGAGCACGATGATGCCGTCCTGGGTGACCTTCCAATCCTTGGCCAGTGCGGGCTCGAGCAAACGGTCGTGCGCCTCGTAGACGAACTTGGGCGATGAGCGACCCAGCTCCTTCAAGTACGAGTAGACCTCGCGGCCCACGTCGTTGAGCTGCGGAAAGAAGATGGTGACCTTGACCTGATCTTGCAGTCCTTTGACGATGTTCTTGGTCGACTCGCTCGGACGGGCCGTTCGGAAATAAGAGAAATCGGCCTTATAGTCGAGCTCGCCGGCGGCGTAGGTGAAGAGCGCGCCGTACGTCGCGGCGATGGCCAGCGTGAGACCAGCGGCCTCGGCCGACAGCACGCGGCGCCCTTCGATGTTCTCGGCGCGGCGCATGGGAAAGAGCGCCCGCTCGGCGAACAGGATGGGAATCGCCGAGATGGCGATGAGCGCGATCCATGAGATCGTCGCGATGGTCTCGTACCGATCCTTGGCCTCGGTCGACAGCTTGGCAAGGTGCAGGATCTTCTCGCCGGCATCGGTGGTCGACCAGCCGAGCGCAAGCCCGAGCACCGTGAAGAAGGCAAACACCGCGAGCAGCCGCTCGATGGCCTTGCGCTCACCGGTCTCGGTGCTGAACCCCTTGATGCGAAGCACCAGGTAGGCGAGGGCCAGGCCGAACCCGCCCAGCGACAGTGTCATTCGCGCGGCGTTGATGGTCGAGAAAACACGCTCGCCCAGAAACATGAGGACGAGGCCCCCGGTGTAGACCAGCAGGGGGACGAGACGGCTGCGCTCCCTTACCTCCATCGGCGGGCCTCCAGGGTCTTGGTTGCGGCGAGTAAGAAGAAGTAGGTCACCGCGACATAGAAGACGACGTTCTCGAGACGGAGCACGCCGGTCATGAAGCTCTTTTGGCGCTCGTGATGAATGGCCAGCGAGAGCAAAAATGCGTTGACCGGCGGGTCAGCGACCTTGGCGGCCATCCACAGAAGGAGCAGCACCCCCATGATGGCGGCGCCCAGAACGGCGGCGATGACCTGCGTGCGGGCGAAGGCCGAGGCAAACAGCCCAATCGCCACCGTGGCTGCGCCGAGCAGAGCGATGCCCAGGTAGCCGACCAGGATGTGTCCGATCGACACGCGGCCGTTCACGAAGATGAGCGCGGGCATGTAGGCGGTGAGAGCGGTCACGCCGAGCAAGAAGACGAAGAGCGCCAGGAACTTGCCGATGACGATCTCGCGGTCCTTGACCGGCGCGGTGTTGACCAAGATGAGCGTGCCTCTCTCGCGCTCGTGGGCGATGAGGCGCATCGAGAGAGCAATGGCGCCAATCATGGTGATGCCGCTCACGTAGTAGAAGAAGTCAGAGAGCACCTGGGCCGACAGTTTGGCGCCGCCGCCCATGGCGCCGACCTGAAAGAGCAGGCCATCGAGCAAGAGCATCGCTGCAGCGACGATGCTCCCCAGCGGCGACCGCACGAACGAGCGCAGCTCGCGCTGGGCAATGAGCAGGGAATTTCTCATGCGTCCCCCTGGGATCGCGCGCCGTCCTGGGGTTTGGCCAGGCGCAGGAAGATCGACTCGAGCTCGCGCTCGCTGCGCGAGACCTCGAGCACCCCGATGTTACCGAGAATCAACGCGCGGCAAGCGTCCTCGCGGATGTCTCGCTCGGCGTCGATCTGGAAGGTGACGACGTCGGCGCCGGGCTCGGCGGCCTCGATGGCCTCGACCTGGCGCACGCCTTTCACCGAGGTGAGCAGGCCCTTGGCCTGGACCGCGTCACCGCGCACGGTGAGCACGGTGCGACCGCCCTCGAGCAGACGGTTGGAGAGCTCGGCCTCGGTGCCCGAGGCGACAATCTCGCCCTCGCGGATGACCAGGATGCGATCGCACGTTTCGCTGATCTCGGACAGGATGTGGCTCGAGATGATGGTGGTGTGCTCGTGGCGAAGGTTGCGGACGAGCTCGCGCATCTCGACGATCTGCACGGGGTCGAGGCCGGCGATCGGCTCGTCGAGGACGACCAGCGCCGGTCGGTGAACGACCGCCTGGGCAATGCCGACGCGCTGCCGAAAGCCGTGCGAGAGCATGGAGATGACGTCGTCGCGGACGCCGGTGAGCTGGGTGGCCACGATGACATCCTTCACGCGCGACTCGGCGTCTTCGAGCGAGAGCCCCCGCAGGCGTGCGGCGAAGACGAGGTACTCTTGCACCGTCATCTCGTCGTAGAGGGGAGGGTGATCGGGCAGGTAACCGACCTTGGCGCGGACCTCGTCGGGGCTGTCGACGACGTCGAGCCCGTCGATGCGCACGCTGCCGGACGACGGCAAGAGATCACACGCCAGAACCCGCAGCGTGGTCGTCTTGCCGGCACCGTTCAGGCCGAGCAGCCCGACGATTTCACCCTTGGCGATGGAGAACGAAAGGGGGCCGACGGCTTTTCGGTCCCCGTAATACTTGGTTAGCGCTTGGATCTCGATCACGGCTTTGTGCCTTCGGGGGTTGGCAAGCTCAACAGACGAACAGCTGCTGGCAGGCGTTAGAACAACCGCCGGTCCGCTTTATTCCTCAAGTGACCCCGGGATAGCAACACGAAACCTTCCGGAAGCGGGGCGCCAATACGTCATGAAAAGTCATACTTGTGGGATCGCTCATGCTCGTTTATGATTGTTTTAACGGCAATGCGGATCATTGACGCGCATGCGCACCTGCCTGGTGACGATGCTTCGGCTGTGAAGCTGCTCGCCGAACTCGACGTTCAGGTCGTGAACATCTCGATTGGCTGCGACGCCCAAGGCGCCTGGCGGGGCGTCACGCGCTACGGTGCAGAGCCCTTTGCGACGCTGGCGCGCGAAGAGCCCAAGAGGTTCGCCTGGTGCACGTCGATCGATCTTCCCCGGTACGGCGACGCCGACTACATCGATTGCGTCATCGAGCAGCTCGATAAGGACTTCGCAAACGGGGCGATGGCCTGCAAGATCTGGAAGAACATCGGTATGGAGGCGAAGGACCTCGAGGGCCGCTTCGCGATGGTCGACGATCCCTTCTTCGAGCCCATCTTCCGCCACCTGGCTCGCGAAGGACGCACGGCCATCCTTCACACCGGCGAGCCGAGAGCGTGCTGGCTGCCGCTCGATCCGGCCAGCCCTCACTACGAATACTACAGGGGCCACCCCCAGTGGCACATGCACGGCCGCACCGATTTTCCCTCGCACGAAGAGCTCATCGCCTCACGCGATCGCGTTCTCGAAAAGCATCCCGGTTTGCGCATGGTGGGCGCTCATCTCGGAAGCCTCGAGTACGACGTCGCCGAAGTGGCGGCGCGCCTCGATCGATTTCCGAACTTTGCCGTGGACACGGGCGAGCGGCTCCTCGACTTGGCGTTGCAAGATCGCGACAAGGTGCGCGCGTTTTTCGCGGCCTACCCCGACCGCGTGCTCTTCGGCACCGACATCGATCTCGAAGCTCCCATGTCGCAAATGGACGAGCCGACGCGTCGTCGCACCGTCGACATGATGCGCGAGCGCTACCACGCCGAGCTCTCGTTCTATCGAGAGTCTGCCGAGGTCGAGTTCAAGGGTCGCAAGGTGCAGGGCATCGGGCTCGGCGCCGACATCCAGCCCAGGTTCTTGCGCGACAACGCGATGAAGTGGTTCGGCGGCCTCTAGCCTACCAGCTATAGCCGCCCGAAAGCCCACCCCAGGGCAGCCAGTCCTTGGGCTTATTCATGCGAAAAATGGGCGTGAACATCGCTCGAAAGACGAAGCCTCCGTAGACAGGCTCGTAGCGATAGCCGATGTGCGCCTCGAGGAACCGCGAGTCCTTGTCCTCGATCAGGAACGCAGTGATGCCCGCTCCCATCTCGAGATGGTGGCTTTCACTCCCGACGAAGGCGCTCATCGTCAAGGGAATGCCCACGTAGGTCTGGCACCGAAAGATGCAGGCTGGCAGTACGGTCAAGCCCGCGCGCGCGCCGAGCTCGGGGATGAAGCGGTATTCGTAGTTGAGGCTGTAAAGCAGGGCGGGCCCGCCGAGCTCGGCGAAGACCGCCTGGTTGGCGGGCTCGTGAACGATGGGCTCGCGGACCCAGTATCCTTGCAGATAGGGCGGGACAGGTTGGGTGTCGGCCAGCGAAACCCGCTCGAGCGAGGTTCCCAGCAGCGCCGCGACGAAGACCTTGCCTACCAGGTGAGCCACCGCAGCCCGCGGCGCGGCGGGGGGCGGAACTTCTCGACCGGGGCGTCCTCGTCGACGCAAATGTATTGCGGCGTGCCGTCATTGGCCTTCTTGGTCATGCGCCTCGCGATCGCGAGCGAGCCGCCGGCAAAGAAGAGCGTCCAGGTCGCTGCGGCGCTTAGCCAGAAGATGCGAGCGGCTACGGTGTCGGCCCCCACCGCGAAGCGCAACACGAAAATGCCTCCCAGGACACCGACCAGAAACCCGAGCGCGGTGCGGACCATGCCCGAGCGCTCGACGTAGTGCGTTTGCACGGCGCGGTACATGTCCGTCTTCAGTAGGTAAGGGCGAGCCTCTTCCGACGACATGTCGAGCAGGGGCTGCCCTACCCCGCATCCCGGGCAAAACGAGCCTCCGGCGAACGTTCCTTCGCAGCGAGGGCATATCTTCATCATGGCGGCGCGTAAGGATGGGACAGCGG
>JBBSDY010000050.1:0-11350 GCA_038240245.1 Polyangiales bacterium | reverse complement strand
GGCGGCAAGACGATCATCATCGCCCGCTTCATGCCCGCGGTGCGCACGTTTGCTCCGGTGGTGGCCGGCGTCGGCCAGATGGGGTACCGGCGGTTCGCCACGTTCAACGTCCTGGGCGCCGTGGGCTGGGTTGCCTCGATGCTGTTTCTCGGCTTCTTCCTGGGCAAGGTGTTCGACGCCAAGCAAATCGAGAAGATCGTTTACCTCATCGTGTTCATCTCGATCTTGCCGCTCATCATCGGTGCTGTTCGGCACCGTCAAAAAAAAGGTAGCGGGCCCAGCGCGGCTGGCGCCGAGAGCTAGTCGCCCTTTTTTTCGTCGGGCGGAGGGCTGGATTCGCGCACCGGAGGCACGGTGCCCGTGGGGAGCGTGGGATCGCTTTCAATCGCTTCCATGATCTTGGGCGCGACGGGCGGAGGCGGTCCGCGCATGGTCGTCTCGTCTCCCGAGGGAGGCGGAGGAGGATTGGTCGAATCCTGGTTGGGCGACGGACCGTCGTCGATGCGAACCAGCACGGCGGTGATGTTGTCCTCGCCGCCGTGCTCGTTGGCGCGCGCCACCAGTCGCCGACAGCCTTCGTTGATGTCGCCCGTGGAAAGCAGGATGTCGAGGATCTCGTCGTCGGCGATCATCCCCGAAAGCCCGTCGGAGCAAAGAAGGTAGATATCGCCGGGCACCGGCTCATCGGCCTGCAGATCGACCATGACCTGGTCTTGCATCCCGAGAGCGCGGGTGATGACGTTTTTGGGGAGCTCGCTCTTTTGCTCCTCGGTGAGGTCGGGCATCGCCATCAGGTAATCGTTGATGAGCGAATGATCGCGCGTCATCTGGCGCAGCTCGCCCCGCCGGATGCGGTAACAACGGCTGTCGCCGACATGGCCGATGTACATGCGGTTTTTCTTGGGTGAGAAGAGCGCGCCAACGACGGTGGTGCCCATGCCGCGGTATTCGCGCGACTTGGCGCTGCGCTCGAAAATCTGACGGTTCGCAATGCGAATGCCGGTGAGCAGGCGATTTTCTTCTTCGGAGAGGCTGGTATCGAAGTGAAAGGGCCAGGTCACGTCTTCGCTGGCCGTGGACTTGAAGAACTCGGCGATGGTGTCGGTCGCGAGCCGGCTGACCACATCGCCGGCGCGATGGCCCCCCATGCCGTCGGCCACGATGTAGAGGTCGTACTCGCTCATCACGACGAAGCTGTCTTCGTTGTGCTCGCGCTGGAGCCCGACGTCACTAAGACCTGTCGCGATCGCCCGCATTGCCCGGCCGCCCCTTCAGCGCCCCCCCCAACGACTCCGTGAAAAAGCACACTGGCAAATCAGCCAAATGGATGTTTTCACGAGGCTTTCCTCGTGTCAAACCGCGCCTTTTCGTGGACGATGGGATGGGGCAAAGGGGTGGGGTCTCTCGGGACTATACTTCGAGGATATCCTTTTCTTTGTTTGTGATGATGGTGTCAACAGCTCGGGTACCCTCACTTACCAATTCTTCAGCTTTTTTCTTGGCCCGGTCCACGTCGTCGGCGCTGGCGCCGCCCTCGGTCTCGACCGTCGATGCCAGGTCGAGGGCATCGTGGCGGCACTTGCGGATGGCCACCTTGCACTCCTCGCCCACCTTCTTGGCGACCTTCACCATCTCTTTGCGTCGCTCTTCCGTAAGTGGCGGAATTGGAAGGCGAATCAGGTCACCGTCGGTCTGAGGGTTCAGCCCCAAATCGCTGTCGCGGATGGCCTTTTCGACCAGCTTGATGGCCGTCTTGTCCCACGGCTTGACGGTGATCATCCGGGGCTCGGGCACGTTGACCGTGGCCATCTGGGTGATGGGCGTCGAGACGCCGTAGTAATCGACCCGAACCGTGTCGAGCATCCCCGCGTGGGCTCGCCCGGTTCGTACCTTGCCGAGATCGCGCTTGAGGGCCTCGTGCGCCTTACCAATGGAGGTCTTCAGATCACCCAGAATTTCGTCGAGCATGGCCAGCTTTCCTTCTAACCGTTTTTGCGACCCGAGAATGCTGCGGCCGGGGAGGCCGACTATCACATGGTCGGCCGAGCTTAGCACCAGCAGCGTCCGTCCAGAAGGGTCATCCCAGTCGGAGGGCCAGCACGCGAACGTGGTAGCAATCGCAGGGGAGGCATGCGTCCGTGATTGAGCTCGACTTCACCCGCTTTCCGGTGCTCGTCGTCGACGACGAGCAGGACAACCTCGACGCCTTCCGCTTCGTCTTCCGTAAGTCTTTCAACCTGCACTACGCGGCCGGAGGCACCGAGGCGCTGACAATGCTCGAGCGACTCGACCCGGCGGTGATCGTCAGCGATCAGCGCATGCCGGGCATGAGCGGCATCGATCTGCTCGGTGAAGCAATGCGCCAGAGGCCCGACGTGGTCGGCGTTCTCCTTACAGCCTACACCGACATGCCCGTGTTACTCGAAGCCATCAACTCCGGCGCGGTGTACCGGTACGTGCAGAAGCCCTGGGACTCCAAGGAGCTCAGCGTCATTCTGCGCCAGTCCATCGAGCGGTTCTTCACGCTCCGCGAGAATCGAAGGCTGCGCGAGCAGCTTGCACGCTATGCCGGCTACCTCGAGACCGAGCAACGCGATCCCATCGACTTCGGCGAGCTGACCGCGGAGAGCGCGGCGATGCAGGATGCCGTGGCTCGGCTCGAGCAGCTTGCTCTCGGCTCGTCGCCCGTGATCATCGACGGCGAGCCGGGAACCGAGAAGGAGCTGTTCGCCCGCGCCCTGCACGTGAGCTCTGCGCGAGAGTCCAAGCCGTTCGTGATCGTCTCGAGCCCGTCGCTCGCCGGCGATGCCCTCGAACGAGAGCTCTTCGGCTGGGAGAAGGGAGCTTTCGAGGGCGCCGTCGTGGCCCGGCCGGGGCGCCTCGAGCTGGCGCACGGCGGCACGCTGCTGATTTCCGAGATGGCAGCGGTATCGCCCGGCGTTGGAACGCGCCTGTCGCGTTTGCTCGCCGACGGCACGATGCAGCGCCTCGGGGCCGCCACCGATCAACAGGTCGATGTCCGGATCGTCATCACGACGAGCGACGATGCCAACCGGCATCCGCTGCGCCAAAGACTCGGCGCCGCGACGGTGACGGTCCCTCCCCTGCGCGCGCGACTCGACGATCTTCCCGCCATGAGCCAGCGACTTCTGTCGCGAAGCTCCGCCCGAAACGGGCGCCCCGCAAGGAGCTTTGGCCCCGAGGCCGTCGCCAAGCTGCTCACCTACCCGTGGCCGGGCAACATCGCCGAGCTGGCGAGCGTGGTCGAAAGAGCGGCCTTGATTTGCAACGAGCCAGTCGTGGGACCGACCTTCGTCTCGCTCGGCGATCCCAGGGCTTCCTCGGGTGGCAATACGTCGGCTGCGCCGCCGGCCATCGACTTGCCCGGCCAGCTCGATCACCTCGAGCGTCGCGAGCTCTGCGCTGCGCTCGAGCGCTGCGGGGGCAACAAGGCCGAGGTGGCGCGCATGCTGGGGATTCAGCGAACGACGCTCTACTACCGGCTCAAGCGCCTCGGAATCGAAGTGTAAGGCGAGGTCGTACCCATTTTCTGGGGACGGGAACTCGCGCGCGAAGAAGGTGTCGGCACCAGAACGCAAAGAGGGCGCACTCGATGGACCTACGATGGATCAATGGTTCGGCGGCAGGGCTTGCACTCGCGCTGCTCACGATGGCGGGGACAGCGCGCGAGGCGCGGGTAACACCGGCGGACGCCGGACGGCTGGCCGCGCTCGAGAGCCGGGTGGCCGGCGCGTCGGCCGACGTTGGCTCCCTGCTCGAGCTTAGCGGCGCCTACCTGAACGCCGCGCAGCCGGGCATGGCGATCGCGCTGCTCGACCGATCACCGGCAGAAACGCGGCGTGATCCCGAGGTGACCCACGCGCTGGCGCGGGCACTCTTCGAGGACGGGCGCACCAGCCAGGCGCTCGCCACCGAGCTGCGAGCGCTCGATGCGTGCAACGAGAGCACCTGTCGGCCGAGGCTCCTTGCACAGGCGGCGCGACGACTGGAGTTCTTTCAAGCCGTCGTCGATCTCGGCGTCGAGAACCCGCTGCTCTCGCCGGAAACGGTGCAGACCGCGTACGCCCGCTCAAACCGCGAGGTCAGGCTCGAGGTGCAGTAGCGCGTGTCACAGCGTGACCGTCTCGCGTGAGCCGGCAAAGCTGTCGATGGTCACACCCGCCATCTTGAGGGCGGTCAGGTGCAGGTTCTTGGCCGGCACGTTGCCGGGGAACTTGATGTGGCGCCCTGTCTTGAGCTGACCGCCGGCATTGCCCACCAGCAAGATGGGCAGCACGTTGCCGACGTTGTCGTGGTTGACGCCGTCGCCGAGCTCGCTACCGAAGTAGATGAGCGTGTGCTGCAAGAAGTCGTCGGGCCCGTTGGAGCCCTCTTGCAGCTTATCGAGAAAGTGTTTGAACACGCCCATCTGCGCAAGCGTAAAATCGGTGATCGACTTGAAGAGCGCGTCGTACTTGTTGGGGTCCGCGAGCTCGTGGGTGAAGTTGTGCTGCTGCGGGTATTCGCCGTTGACCGCGACGAGGCCGTTGGCCTTGTCTTCGCCTCCGCCGTCGTTGCCGCCGTGCCCGTACATGTATGCACCGTAGCGAGTGAGATCGCATTTGAGGGCCATCGCGAAGAGCTCAGCCTGGAGCTTCGCCTTGTCGACGTAGCCCATCGCGGCGCCCGACTTCATCGGAGCAGCGCAGGTCACCGCTTGTGCGCCCATGACCCGACTCTCGAGATCTCGGATCGCCGCCAGGTGGGCGTCGAGCCGGATGTTGTCGCTCTTTCCGAGGCGCTGCTTCAGGCGATTGGCGTCGCCCGACACGAAATCGAGGACACTCAGGCGATATTTCTTGCGCCGTTCGGCCTCACCCGACGTATCGGGCAAGCTGCCCGAGAACAGATCGGTGAAGAGCTTGGCCGGATCGCGGCGCAGCGGCGCGGGCTGCTCTTTGCCCGCCCACGAGAGCTCGTCGAATGTCGAGATGTTGAAGTCGTTGAACGGCGTGTCGATGGCCTTCACGCCAACGCCGAGCGACTTGAACGTCGTCTTACCGAGCTGCTCGGCGGCCACCTGATCGATCGATGGGCCCTGCGCGCCCGAGGTGGTCGGGGGCAATCCGGTGGCAAAGCCGGTCGTGCCGCCCGCGTGCCCATCGGCGCAGCTTTGTCCGAGGACGATACCGTTCAATACGTTGAAGCGAGCACGATAGTCCGCGATGGGCTGCAGACACATCGTCATCGTATATTTGTCGCCTTCCTCGCGCGGAAACCAGCGGTACTCGTCGGTCTTTCCTTGCGGATAATGAAGCGGAACCCCATTGGGAATGAAGAACGTCAAGAAGCGCACCGGCTGGGCCTGCGCTTGCGCGTGCGCATCGTAGACGAGCCCACGGTCGGTGAGCATCGCATCGAGCGCCGGCAGAGCAAGGCCGGCGCCGAGACCGGCGAGCAACGTTCGGCGTGGCAATCGGAAAGTCTTCATGGGTCGGTCCTCGAGCGGTAACGAAAGGCGTCGCTTCCGACAACGGCCACCAGAAGCTTCTCGAAGGAGTGCTTCGAGCCGTCGAAGCTCTTGTCCAGTGCATCGAGCGTGCACTGATCGACCTCGACTTCGCTGCGGCCAAAGGTGTATCGAAAGAGCTGCTTGACCATGCACGCCGGCACTTCGGGCGCCTGGCGAAGGCGAGAAGCGAGCTCGATGGGGCCGTCGAAATTGGGGCTGTCGAAGCCGGCGAGCACGCCGGCCTGCGAGATCGGTGCGCCCGTCGCGTCCGTCTCGTGGTAGGCGCCGATGGCATCGAACCGCGCGAAGCCCTTGCCCAGCGGATCGAGATTCTTGTGGCAACTCGCGCAGACGGGGTCTTTCAGGTGCGCGTTGAGCTGATCCTGCGCGGAGACTCCTGTCCCGGTCATCAGCGGCGGAATGTTGGGCGGCGGAGGTGGCGGCGGATCGCAAAGAATGGCGTCCCTTACGTATTTGCCCCGCTGAATCAGGGTGGCGGCTTCGTTTTTCGAAGTGATGGTGAGGATGCTCGCTTGCGTGAGCAGACCGATGCGCGTGGCAGGCAAGGCAACCTTCGACCACTCGCCGGCTGTGGTGACGCCGTAGAATTTGGCCAGGGTGGGGCTCACGAACGTTTGCTTCGCGCTCAGCATGTCGAGGACGTCGGCGTCCTTGTTCCACAGGAAATCCTCGACGAAGCGCGTGGTCTCTTCTTTCATCGCCGCGCGCAGGTCTTCGGTCCATCCGGGGTTCGCGGTGGCGTCGCGCTGCACGCCGTCGAGCTGCTGAAGGTGCAGCCACTGCGAGTAGAAGCTGCGCATTGCGGTGCTGGCCACGCCGGATGCCAACATGCTTTCGGCCTGTGCGGCGATACCGTCGCTGGTGTCGAGCTTGCCGGCAGAAGCAGCGGTGAGAAGTGCGTCATCGGGGCCGTGTCCCAGGAGCAGCATGCCGAGCCGCGTGGCCAGCTCGAAGCCGCTCAGCTTGACCCGATCGGGACGCGCGGGATCCGTCGTTCCTTCCTCGACGCGAAAGAGAAAGCTCGGCGACTGCAGGGCTGCCTCGATGACGAGCCTTGCGCCGGCGAGAGGATCGGGATCGGCGCTGGCTTGCTGGGCCAACGACAGGAAAGCTTGCGTCTCTTCCGAACGCAGCGGACGTCGAAATGCGCGCTGTCCAAACGCCGTGATGAACGACGTCAAGCACGTTGCGCCGCCCACGGCGGGCTCACAGCCAACGACCTTCGCGCGCCGCACCGGATCGGACACGACCTGCAGCGCGAGAGCCTCGGCCGCTTCCTGGTATCGCTCCACGTGCAGGCTCGAAATCGGAATGGACTCCGAGTTGTTGGAGAACCCTTTGGCCGAGAGATCGGGCGGAAAGTCTGCGCTCACATCGTCGATACCGTCGCCCAGGAGCATCACGGCCGTCGCCTGGTATTCCTGGTTGGTGAGACGTCGCAGAAACGTGGGGCCGGGATCGAGCTGGCCGGCCGTGCACGAGACCGGGCCGGCCGCGCCATTCACGGCCGAACCGGAGCCCGGGGGTCCACCGTTCGGCGTCGCGCCCCCAACCGCGTCGGACGAGGTGCCGATCGTTCCATTGCACCCCACCAGGCCCAGAACGAGCGAGATGGCGACACGGTAGGCAGGTCGGGGCGCCGCTGTTCGAACCGGCATGGGGGTGGAGTCGGCTCCCCGGGGATCCGCGGCTCAGAAAAGTGGAGCGCGCCGGTGGCCCATGCCAGCGGAAGATTATTGAGCCTCGCCGGCATTAACCCGCGACTACATTGGGAGTGGCCGCTGCAATGCCCTTGACCCCTCCTCGAAGCTCGACGGGCCCGCGTCTGGTCGCCCTACCGGGCCGGGCTCTGTCAGCCGCGGACGACGCCTCGCTCGCTCGCGCGGCAGCCGAGGGTCACCCGCTTGCGGCATCGGTCATCTGGGATCGCTTCTCGCCGATGGTTCGGCGAATGCTTCTGCGATCGCTCGGTCCTCATCGCGACGTGGAGGACCTGGGCCAAGAGGTGTTCTTGCGACTCTTTCGGCAGATCGACGATCTTCGCGATGCCGGCGCACTCCGCAACTACCTCATCGGGATCACGGTACGCGTGGTGGGATCCGAGCTGCGACGACGACGCGTTCGACGCTTTCTGCACTTGACCGACTCCGGCGTGCTTCCCGAAGACCAGGGTGTCACGGTCGATCACCAGGCTCGCAAGGCGCTCTCCCGCCTTTACGAAATCCTCGACGCGGTTCACCCCGAAGGGCGCGTGGCGTTCGTCCTGCGCCACTTCGAGGGCTTCGAGCTCACCGAGGTTGCGACGGCGATGGACCTGTCTCTCGCCACCGTGAAGCGACGGCTCTCCAAGGTGTCCAATCACGTCTCCACGCTGGTGAAGCGCGATCCCTGGCTGAGCGAGTACATCACTGCATCCAACGAGCCGCTGGGCCATGAAACCGAGTCCTGAGCCAATGAACGATCACGATCCCACGCTCGAGCAGGTTGCCCACCTGGTCGATCGAACGATCACCGGCGCGGTGTCTGAGAGCGCGCATGCGGCGGGCAAAGAGCGGCTTCGCACGGCGCTCGCTCGAGGTGCCGTGACGCCGCGGCGTCGCACGGCATTCGTCCTCGCCGCGGCCGCGGTCATCGTGCTCGCGCTTGGCGCCTCGCGTGTCGCTCGTCTGCGCGGGCCGGCGCCTCTCACGTACACCATCGCCGGTGCAGCGGTGAGCGAGGGCGGCTACGTGCACGGCGCCGATGCGAACGAGAGCGCCACCATCACGTTTTCCGACGGCAGCGAAGTCGCTCTCTCGGCAGGTACACGCGGCCGCGTGGCCGGGGTCGAAGCGCACGGAGCGCGCATCGCTCTCGAAAACGGTAGCGCTGCGGTGCACGTGGTCCATCGCTCCGACACGAAGTGGTCGGTCGACGCCGGACCTTTCGTGATCAAGGTGACGGGAACCGAGTTCGACGTTCGCTGGTCGGGCGCGGACGAAGTGCTCGACGTGCGCATGAAAACGGGCACCGTGAGCATCAGCGGGCCCTCGGCGCCCGATGGCATCGTGCTTCACGCCGGCCAGCGGCTCGTGGCCACGCTGCGCGATGGGAAGATCGCCATCGAAGGACAGGGCGGCGAGCCGGTGCACACCGAGCCGCCCGCCGAGCATCCGGCGACCGAAAACGCCGCCCGGGCCTATGACATTCCGTCCACCGCGCCGGGCACCACGGGCGTCGCAGGCGTGGCGGTCCGGCCCTCCGAGCCAGGCGCCGCCTCGGTGGCCGGCCCGAACCGTGCCTCTTCTCCCGCCTCCGATGCCCAGCAGAGCTGGACGAGGCGCGTCGCGGCCGGCGAGCACATGGCCGTCTTGCAAGAGGCCGAAGCGCGAGGGCTGGACGTGTGCACCAAACAGAGCTCTCTGGCCGATCTCGCGGCGCTGGCAGACGCGGGGCGGTACGCCAAACGCTCCGATGTCGCGGGGCGCGCCTTGCTCGCCGAACGCACCAGGTTTCCGAGCTCACCCGAGTCGCACACCGCGGCGTTCCTTCTGGGCCGCCTTGCCGAAGACTCTTCGGCGCTGCCGAACGCCGCGCTGCAGTGGTATGATACCTACTTGACCGAATCACCGAACGGACCGCTTGCATCCGAAGCCCTGGGGCGAAAAATGATGGCCTTGAAACGCATGTCGCAAACGGACAGAGCGTCGGCCGCTGCCGAGGAATACCTCCAGCGTTTTTCGCACGGGCCTTATGCGGCTCGTGCGCGGGAGTTGGTGCTTCACTCAGCTCCATGACGTTCGGCTGCGCGCTGCGGTGTGCGGTGGCAGTGTGTCTGCTCGTTCTGATGACGCGACCTGCCGAGGCACGCGGCATGCGCGTGGCGCTCATCCAACCCGCGTCGCAGGGCGACGACCTTCTGACCGAAACCCGCAGTCGCCTCAAATCCGAGCTCGAGGCCGCAGGCTTCGAAGTCGACGTGATCGAGGCGGCGGAGAACCTCGATGCGAGCGCCCAGGTCTCGTCGCTGGCGGTCGATCCCTCGGCGCTTGCCGCGTTCACGATCGTGCGCGCCGGCAAGGGACCCGACGCGGAAATTTGGGTCGGCGATCGCTTGACCGGCAAGATCGTCGTCCGGCGCATCGCCGTCGAGGCGACCAAGGGCAGCTCTCCCACGCTACTCGCCATTCGTGCCGTCGAGCTGCTGCGCGCAAGCTTGCTCGAAGCGACGGTCGAAACCGAGAATCGCCGGGCCACCGAATCGCCTGTCCCACCCGATGTGGCGAAATGGATGGGACCGACCCGCGCGAGCGCGCGAAGGCTGCTGCTGCAGGGCGCAACGGTCGAGGCCGGGGTGGCAGCGCTGCACGGCTTTGGAGGCATCGGGCCGGGCTTCGCGCCCTCGGTGCGCATCGGCTATGGAGGCCCTTCCGGCTGGGCTGCGCGCCTCAACCTGGCGGGGCCCGCCATCAGCCAGGATCTGCAGGCCACCGGAGGATCGGCCGCCGTGCGGCAGGAGCTCGCCGCGGCCGAGATCGTCTACGTATTCGGCCCGCGCGACTCGATCTTCGCGGCCATCGCATCGCTGGGGCTCGGCGCGCATCACATTCAAGTCCAGGGCGCGGGCGCTTTTCCCAACGTCGGTCAAAAGGTTTCTCTGTGGTCGGCGCTCGCCGATGCAGGTTTGGGGGGAGCTTTGCGCCTCGGCAGCCGCGCCGCCATCGTGCTCGAGCTCCAGGCCTTCACCACCCAGCCGAACGCCTCGGTGCAGATCGGTGAGAGCCAGGCGGGATCGATCAGTCGGCCCACGCTCATCGCCTCCGTCGGCGGTCTGGCGGCGTTTTAGGCAGATCATGGCGGGCGCGCGTTCAACCAGACTCGGCACCAAAATGGTGCTGGCAGCATGGCTTGCGTCGGGGTGCACGACGAAGACGCTCATCGCCGTGCAGGAGCAGACCTCGCGGCAAGGCGGCAACTGCTCGGCGGTGGGTGGGATCACCGTCGACCGCACCTGGGAGAGCGCGCCTCTCGCCGTCGTTTCGAGTGAGCTGTCTCCCGCCGTCATGGTCCACACCTCGCGCCCTCAGCTGTCGCTGTTCGATCACATGGGCGACTGGGGGCTCGGCGCGCCCACCCACGTCGCTCTCAGCACGCCGCAAGGAATCAAGACGCTCGATCGCGCAGCCGGCGCTTCGCTCGATCTGCCGGTGTCGACAATCGCCGAGTCGTGGATGCTCTTCTGGTTTCGCGATGCGGCGGGATTCACCACCTGGGATTGTCCGTGGCTCGTGGTCTGGCAACATCGGCCCACGCAGCTCGTTCTCGACGACACGGGGCTCACGGCTCACTCGGCCGCCCCTCTGGGGTACGTCGCGATGATGCCTCTCTATGGTCACGCGAAGCAGGACACCAGCGGCTGGACACCCCTTCCCAATAGTGTGATCGAGCGCTGCCGGAGCTGGGCCAAGGCCCTGCGCGAATACCCGATCGCCGTGGATGAAACGTTTCGCCTCGACCCCTCGACAAAAGGGGTGACGATCCACAGCCAGTTCACGTGGCTGTCGACCGAGGACGACTGGCAAACGCTTCCTTCGGCGCGCCTGGCTCCTTTGTCACCCAGTCTCGGGCTCGCTCTACAGGGTCAGAGAATGCCGATGTCGGTGTCGGGCCCGGTCACCGATCCCGAGCTCTTCACTTCGTTCGGCCCTTACCTCGGCGTGGCGGACACCGATTGCCACGAGGTTACATTTCCCGTCCTCGACTACGTGACGAGCACCGAGAAGGAGCTCGATCCCGACGTCTCGAGCCCCATCGTCGCGAGTGCCCTTTCTTCGATCC
>JBBSDY010000049.1:0-11463 GCA_038240245.1 Polyangiales bacterium | reverse complement strand
CGAATGCGGTCGCGTGGTTGAAGCCGCGGCCGATGACCGGGCAATAGCGCAAATCGATGAAAAGGGGCACCAGCGAAGTCACGTCGACCGCGAGGGCGGCCGACATTTTTTGCGGCATTTCCAGAAGCTCATCGAGGCGTCGGGACGCACCCTCGCCCTCGAGCGCGACCGAGATCATGGCCAGCGCAGCGAGCGAGGCGGTAAAGCTTTTGGTCGCCGCAATGCTGCGCTCTTCGCCGGCGTGAAGACACAGCACATCGTCGGCAATGCCCGCGAGCGGCGAGGACGGCGAATTGGTGATGGCCAGCGAGGGAGCGTTCTGGGCCCGGGCCTCCTCGACGACGGCCAAAATGTCGGGCGATGCGCCCGACTGCGAGATCGCAATTACCAGCGAGCGCTGCAAGTTGGGTCGCGCCCCGTAGAGCGTGAGCAGCGACGGCGCGGGAAGGGCCACCGGCAGACGGTTGTGCGCGCCGAACAGGTACTTGCCGTACGACGCCGCGTTGTCCGACGATCCGCGGGCGGCGATTGTCACGTACTCGATGTCCCGACCGCGCCACTTTTTGGCCAGGCGCGCGACGGCGCCCGTCTCGTTTTCGAAGAGCCGGCTCAAAACGTCCGGCTGCTCGTGGATCTCACGATGCAGGTTCGACGGGACGGAGCGATCTTGGACCACGAAGCACCAGGGCGAGCTCTCTCAGTTGACCGAGGGGCTGCTCGATTCGGCCGAGGCCTGAGGCTTGGTTCCCTTGGTGCGCAGGGCCTGACGGTCGAGCGCCGCGCTGACGAACCGGGCAAAGAGCGGATGCGCAGCGGCGGGTCGGCTCTTGAACTCGGGGTGGAACTGGCAGCCCACGAAGTAAGGATGGTCGGGCAGCTCGATCATCTCGACCAGGTGCTTGTCGGGCGAAGTTCCCGAGAACACCAGCCCCGCCGCCTTGAGTCGATCGCGGTAGGCGTTGGCGAACTCGTAGCGGTGACGGTGCCGTTCGCTGATCTCGGTGGTGCCGTACGCTTCGGCGGCCACGGTGCCGGGCAGCAGCGTGCAGGGATATGCGCCGAGTCGCATGGTTCCACCCTTGTCGACCGTGGTGCGCTGGTCGGCCATCAAGTCGATGACAGGGTGCGGCGTGTCCTTGTCGAACTCGGTGGAGTTCGCATCTTTCAAGCCGCACACATGTCGCGCAAATTCCACGACGGCAAGCTGCATCCCCAGACAGATGCCAAAAAATGGGATCTTTTGCTCGCGCGCGAAGCGGACGGTGGCCACCTTGCCCTCGGTTCCCCGATCGCCGAAGCCTCCGGGCACGAGAATGGCATCGAGACCCGCCAAGGTGACCTCGGGTCCGACGCGCTCGATGTTCTCGGAATCGATGTACTCGAGATCGAGCCGGCAGTCGTGGGCGAGGCCCCAGTGCACCAGGGCTTCGTGCAGCGATTTGTACGAGTCGCGCAGGTGAACGTACTTGCCCACCACGCCAATCTTGACGGTGCCGCGTTGGGGTTTTTTGAAACGCTCGACGATGCGGTGCCAGGTCGACAGATCGGGCTGGCGCGACCAGATGTTGAGCCGCTCGGTGAGCTGCTCGTCGAGCCCTTCGGCGTGGAGCATCAGGGGCAGCTCGTAGATGCATGTGGCATCGATCGCGGCGATGACGCTGTCGACGGCGACGTTCGAGAAAAGCGAGATCTTCTCCTTGATGCTTCGCGACAGCGGTCGATCGCACCGACAGAGCAGCACGTCGGGCTGAATGCCGATCTCGCGCATCTCCTTGACCGAGTGCTGCGTCGGCTTGGTCTTCAGCTCGCCGGCCGTGGCGATGTGCGGGACGAGCGTCACGTGCACGCTGAGAGCGTTCTGCGCGCCGAGCTCGACCTTGAGCTGACGCAAAGCTTCGAGGAAGGGCAATGATTCGATGTCGCCCACCGTGCCGCCCACCTCCACGATGCAGAGATCGGCGTCTTCGGAGCCGGCCAGCACGCGCGCCTTGATCTCGTCGGTGACGTGGGGGATGACCTGCACGGTGGCGCCCAGGTATTCGCCGCGGCGCTCTTTGGAGATGACCGACTCGTAGACCCGTCCGGTAGTGAAGTTGTTTTGCCGGGTCATGCGGGCGTGGGTGAAACGCTCGTAGTGTCCGAGGTCGAGATCGGTTTCCGCGCCGTCGTCGGTGACGAAAACTTCTCCGTGCTGGTACGGCGACATCGTGCCGGGATCGACGTTGATATACGGGTCGAGCTTGATGTGCGTGACGCGAAGCCCCCGGGCCTCCATCAGAGCACCGATGGACGCAGAGGCGAGGCCTTTGCCGATCGAAGAGACGACCCCGCCCGTCACCATGACGAACTTCGTTCGCTTGCTCATCGCTCGTCTCCTTCCCTCGGGACGCGGACGCCTCCGCTTCACCGAAGAGCCGCATTCTAGAGACTTTGCGCGGCCCGTCAAAGGAGCGACACCGCTACAAAGATGTGATAGACGACCAGATCCCAGTCCCCGAGGCGAGGCGGCCCGTTTCGAAGCTCCTGGGCAACACCCGAAGAGGGTGGACGTTCGACGCGCGAAGGCCGTGGCGAGGGCCAGCTCTAGAAGCGGCCGACGATGCCGACGCCCACGCCACCCGAGCCGACGGTCATGGGCGTGGGAAGAAAGAATAGATTCTTGTCCCCGTTGCTGGGGCTGGGTGAGGGCGTCGTCGGCGCGGGCGCCCTGGGAGAAGGCGGCGCAACCGAGGGCGCGCGAGGGGCTCCGGATTCCTGCGTGGGCATGAACATTCCCTCGAGCGCCACCGCGAGACCACCGGCCTGCGCGGCTCCGTCGAGCGCGGTCAAGACGACGCGCACGATGGCGAGCGCGGTGCTGCAATCATCGCCGTCGGGACATCCGCCCTTGGCGAGGGCGAGCCACGGCCCGATGATCGGCTTTTTCATCTGATCCATGCCTGGCTCGTCGGGAAATAGATAAGACGATCCAGCGGCGGCGCCGTAGAAGACCGCCGTCGTGCCCAGCCCCGCGCCCATGACCTTCCAGCGCGTTGACGGTGGCGGGTATTCGGGCTCCTCGAATTCGCCGGCCGGCGCCGCGGCAGGAGGGGTCTGCGCGTGCGCAGCGGACGCCAGCACGCCGAGCGCGAGCGCAGCGGCAGAGGCGACGGCGATGCGTTCTGTGCGGGACATCGTCGAAAACTCTTAGATTGTGAGCGAGACGGGAGCAAGAAATCGTTTTCGATCCGCCCCATCCGTTGTACGTCCTTGGCTGTGACACGCGCCACGAGCCAGGGCCAAACTCGGGAGCGTGGGCACGCCGCAGCCTTTTGGCTGACGTCTCTCCTCGCCGTTCTGCTCTTTCACTGCAATTCGCCGCCGGGCGGGGTGGCGGCGGCTGGCTCTTCGGCCCCTTCGGCGGCGCCGTCGGCGTCGGCAGTTGTCCTTTCGCCGAGCGCTTCGCCGGCATCACCCGCAGCAGCCTCGCCGCCTTCGGCGCAGGACGTGAAGGGCGAGCTGACGAGCCCCGTGGGCAGCGTCGTCCCGGCCCTCAAAGAGGCGGTGTCGTCGCTCACCCGCACCATCGGCGAATACGGCGGGCAGCTCGGCGTGGCGATCCTCGACGTGCAGTCGGGAGAGCTCCTCGCCGCGCAAAATGATCGGCGTCCCATGAACCCGGCGTCCAACGCCAAGCTCTTCACCGCAGCGGCCGCGCTCTCGCTTCTGCACGGAAACTACCGCTTCGATACCGGTCTCTACGGTGAGCAAAAAGGCGCCAACGTCGCCAGGCTCGTCCTGCGCGGCGAGGGTGATCCATCGCTCGCCACGAAAGACCTGTGGGACATGGTTCAGGATCTGAAGGGTCTGGGCGTACGACGGATCGACGGTGACATCCTGGTCGATCAGCGATTCTTCGACGAGAACTTCATTCCCCCCGCCTTCGAGCAGCAGCCGAACGAGTGGGCTTATTTCCGCGCTCCGGTCAGCGCGGTGGCGCTCAACGAGAACACGGTGAGTATGACGGTTCGTCCGACGGCGCCCGACTCGGCGGCGCTCGTGTCGTTCGACCCGCCCGGCTTCGTCGATACCGACGGCGCCATCAAGACCGCCGCTGAGGGACATCCTCAGAGCGTCAAGCTCGAGCTCTCGCCCAGCAATTACCGCATGGTCGCCCACGTCGGCGGGTTCATCGCCGACAAGGATCGCGCCGTCAGCTTCACTCGCCGCGTCGACAACCCCAGCCTGCTCGCCGGCTACGCCTTGCGCGCTCTGCTCATCTCGTCCGGTATCGCGGTCGGCGGCGACGTCAAGCCAGGGGGCGAGCAGACCAAGTCACTTCTGGTGCTGCACCGCTCGCGCCCATTGTCGAGCTTGCTCTACGAGCTCGGCAAGGACAGCAACAACTTCTACGCGGAGATGGTGCTCAAGACGCTCGGAGCGGAACGTCAGGGCCGCCCGGGCAAGAGCGGTGACGGCGCCGATGCCGTCGCGAAGTACCTGAAGGACATCGGCGCTTTCGAAGACGGCATGGTCATCAAGAATGGATCGGGCCTCTACGATGCCAACCGCGTCACCGCCTCGGCGACGGTCAAGCTTCTTCGAGCCGCCTACCGCGACTCGGCGATCTCGTCGGAGTACATGGCCCAGCTCTCCATCGGCGGCGTCGACGGAACCCTGCACAAACGATTTCGCGAGCTCAAGGACCGGCGCACCCTGCGCGCCAAGACGGGAACGCTCGAGGCGACGGCCGCGCTCTCCGGCTATGTGCTCGCTCCCGCGTCCAAGAGCCCCATCGCCTTTTCGATCATCGTCAACAACGTCGCCGGCAAGGTGACCGGCACACGCACCGCCATCGACAAGTGCGCCGATGCGATTGTCCGCCATTTGTGGCGCGGCGAAGGCCGGGCCGGCAGCCCTTAGAAATCGCGCATCTGTTTGCGGATCTTGCCGAGCGCCTGCTCTTGCAGCTGCCGGATTCGCTCGCGCGACAGGTTGTACTTGTCGCCGATCTCTTTCAGCGTGAGCTCGTCCTCGTCGTCGAGGCCGAAGCGCCAGCGGATGATGCGAGACTCGATGGGCGTCAGGGTGCTGAGCAACCGGCGCACTTCGTCGGCCCACTTTTGGTTGGCGAGGTTGTCGTAGGGGGAGAGGGCGTTCTCTTCCTGGAGAAAGTCGATGAAGCGCCGGCCGTCCTCGTCGCCCACGGGGCGATCGAGAGAGAACGGCGTTTCAGCGTAGAAGTCCTTGACCTTCTCGAGCTTTTCGCGCGGGATGCCCGTCTCTTTTTCGAGCTCTTCGATGGTGGGCTCGCGGCCAACCCGGGCGATGATGGCCTGGGTGGTGCGCGCGACCCGGTTGTACGTGTCGAGCATGTGAACGGGGATTCGAACCGCGCGGCCCTTGTCGGCCAGGGCGCGGCTGATGGCGTGACGAATCCACCACGATGCGTAGGTGGAGAAGCGGTAGCCGCGGGTGTGGTCGAAACGCTCGACCGCCTTCATGAGGCCGATGTTGCCCTCTTGGATGAGGTCGATGAGGGGCAGGCGGCCGCGGTTGTAGCGACGGGCGATGGACACCACGAGGCGCAGGTTGGCCTTGACGAAGCGGTTCTTGGCGTCGTGCTGGCGAACGTAGGTCGCCTCGATCTTCTCGATGTAGCGGCGGTAAGCCGGGGTGACCGAGATGACCGCGCGCGGCTCGTTCTCGTCGTCCTCGATGTCGCGCTCGCGCACGACGTCGCGCGCGATTCGATTGACGCGCGCCATCCACAGACGGTCGCTGTCGGGCAGACGAATGGAGCGGGCCATCGCCGCGCAGAGGTTGCTCCACCGGCGCTCTTGCTCGGGGGTGAGGCGCGCGCGCAGCTTCTTGAGGTTTTTGAGCGAGCGGCGCATGTCGGGGATCTGCGGCGCGCTGATCTCGGGATCGTTGGCGCGGCGGATCTCGTCTTCGACAGCGTCGAGCATGAGATCGGAGATGGGAATGAACGACAGGAGGGCCACCCAGTGGTCGACCTCCGCCTGCTCGACGGCTTTGGCCGTCTGCAGCTCTTCGTCGGGGCCCATGACCTGGTGCGCGGCCATGTCTCGGAAGTAGCGGGCGAGCATGGAGTCGCCGCCGCCGTCTTCGATGGCGCGCAGATCTTGGGGGGTGGGCTCGCGAGGGATGCTCACCGGCGCCTCGGGAGGGGCGTCGGCGACGAGCTCGGGACCAAAATCGGCGGGATCGACGTCACCCGGAGGCGTGCTGTTGGCGCCCGTGAGACGCACGACGGTGTTTTCCGCCATCTCGTCGTCGATGGGGGGGAGTTTGGCGGCTGCGGAGCGGTTCTTCAGATCCATCATGGCTGCTTCTCGCATGGTTTAGATGCGAGCCTCCGGTGACTCATTAAGACGACCGGGACGATTCGTTTGGTGGGTACGAAAGGGGGAGGGGACTGCCGGAGTAAAACCTTCGTCTGTCGTCCGATATTCCCGGAGGCGTGTGACCCCCCTGACCAGAAAGGGGAGCCCCTCTAGCATGAAAAACAATCTGGGTCCTCTCCCGTCGAAAGTCATCTGGTCGCGTCCAAAATTGATGTTGCCCCGTCAATGGTGTCTCTTCAGCGAATGATTCAAAGCAGACTGCAAAATTCGATCCAAATCAGCTGGTTGCCGGTCGGAGCTGCTGGCGGTTTCCTGGGCCTGGTCTTTTGAGTATCAACTCCCCTGGACCTCGATTCGTTCCGAAGGTTTCTACGATGGCCGCTACCGTTCGGTTTTCTCTTGCTCTTTCCTACTACGGCAGACTGTGCCGAAAGGTGTTAGCGGATCGGTTTCTTTTATTGACCTTCGTGCTCGCAGCCTCACTGCACGCGGTGGGTCACGGGATGACGGCCGTGGTCGCAGGCCTTCTAGGAAGGGCCTTAGTCACCGATCCACGGCTCATCTCTCCAGCGTTGAGGTTTCTTGCGAACCCCGCGACTCTGGCTTTTGTCGGAGTCGTCGCAACATCGATGAAGGGTGTGGGTGCGACCCTGGGCGCGACAGCGCAGTCGCGGTTGGCGCAAAAGGTGGCCACCCAGGTGCGCCGCCGCGTAGCGAGCAGACTTTTGGAAGGGGGCACGTCGCTGTCCGGCGGACATCTGTCCGCTCGCCTGGCCGTCCGCGTCCGCGAGGTCGAGGCAGGTGTCCACGAGGGTCTGCTGGGTGGGGTGCGTGCGCTCCTGGCGCTGCTGCCCCTCGGCATCGCGCTCTGCGTCCTTAGCTCGAAGCTGGCGCTGGGCGCCGTGCTGGTGCTGGCCCCGTTCGCGGTTGGCGTGGCGCTCGCGCGCCGCGCGTGGCGGCGAGCCAACGCGCGCGCGCTCGAGCTGGCGGAAGGTCTGGAGCAGGAGCTGGGTGAGCTGGTCGATCACATGGACGTCTGGCGCACGTACGGTGCTGGCGACAAGGTGCGCCGATCGCTCGACGCGCTCGGCGAGGAGACCGCGCGGATCGCCGGCAAGGCGGACGGGGCGCGCGCGGCGCTCTCCAGCGCCAACGAGGTGCTCGCCGCCATCGCTCTTCTGGTCTGCATCTGGGCTGCGCGCTCGTTCGCCGTTCCGCTGGGCGACGGCACGCTCATCGCGTTCGCCGTCGTCTTCTTCATGGCCTACCGGCCCTTGCGCGATTTGGGCGATGCACGCTCGGCGCTGGAGCGCGGAGCTCACGCCCTGTCCGTCCTCGAGTCACTCGCCGATTCTCCCGCCGGGGCTGCCGGCATCGGGGCGCCCCGATCGTGGCCTGGCGGTTCCCTGATCGTCGAGCGATTGGGTGTGCCAAGGGCAATGGTCGGACTGGGCTCCGGGGTCTGCACGTCGTTCACCGCCGGGTTCGGCGAAACCGTCGCCATTGTCGGACCGACGGGCTCCGGCAAGACGACGCTGCTTCGCGCGCTCCTCGGGCTCGAGCCTTCTGCCGTGGGAGCGGTGCGCTATGGAGCCGAGGATCTCACGCACCGTGGTGTCGGTCCGTCGCAGCGTCCCTTCGCCTGGGTTGCTCAAGACGCACCGATCATTTCGGGCAGTCTCGCGGACAATGTCACCCTGGGTCGCGCGGATCCCGGGGCCGTTGCCCGTGCTCTCGAATCGGTGGGCGCCACCAAGATGGCTCGCGAATGGCGCGATGTTCGCCTCGGCGCGACGGGAAGGCCGGTGTCGGGAGGCGAGCGGAAATGGATCGCGCTCGCGCGGGCGATTGCCACGGGCTTGCCGGTGCTGTTGCTCGATGAGCCGACGGCTGGGCTCGACGCGGCGTCGCGCATGCTCGTGCTCGAGGCGCTCGCCAAGCTTCGCGACGATCGGGTGATCATCCTGGTGAGCCACGACGCCGAGGTCATCCGAGCGGCCGACCGCGTGGTGACGATTGGCTGGCAGCCCGGCTCAGAACTGGGCGAGAAACCGGGGATCGTTTTCGAACATGAGGCGAATGTCCGGAATGTCGTAGCGGAGCATGGCGACGCGCTCGACTCCGATGCCGAAGGCGAAGCCCGAGTAGCGCTCGGGATCGATGCCCGTGTTCTCGAAGACGACGGGATGGATCATTCCGCAACCTAGAATCTCGATCCAACCGGTGTGCTTGCAGAGGCGACAGCCCGCGCGTGTGCCGTCGGCCTTGACGCAGAAGACGCAACCGATGTCGACCTCGGCGCCGGGCTCGACGAAGGGAAAATAGCTGGGACGAAATCGGACCGGTGTCTTGTTGCCGTAGAGGCGCTCCGCGAAGGCGGTGAGGACACCCTTGAGCTCGGCGAAGCTGACCTTCTCGTCGACGAGAAAACCCTCGACCTGATGAAACATCGGCGAGTGTGTGATGTCGTCGTCGCGACGATAGACGGCGCCGGCGCTCACCACCGCGAGGGGCGGCTTGTGGGCGAGCATCTCGCGGATCTGGACCGTGCTGGTGTGTGTGCGCAAGAGCATGCCTGGGCCGACCCAGAAGCTGTCCTGCATGTCGGTGGCCGGGTGATCGGGCGGGAAGCCGAGCTTGGTGAAGTTGTTCTCTTCGAGCTCGACCTCGGGACCGCTGGCGATGACGAAACCAAGATCGTGGAACGCGGTGAGAATGTCGTCGCGCACGCGAGTGAGCGGGTGAAAGTGCCCGCGGGGTGCGGCGGCGCGACCGGGCAGCGTGAGATCGTACGGTCGTGCGCCGAGCTCGGCGTCGCGCGCGGCCTGCTCGATGGCACGCAGGCGGGCGGCGAACGAGGACTCGACTTCTTCTTTGAGCTGGTTGACCTTCTCGCCGACGCTCTTGCGGGCCTCGGCGGGAACGGCGCCCATGCGTCGCAAGAGCTGGGTGAGATCGCCCTTCTTGCCGAGCACCTTGGCGTGCGCATCGCGCAGCGCTTGCCCGGTGGTTGCCTTGGCAAACGTTTCGCGAAAGCTCTCACCGAGCTTTTGGAGCCCGTCCTCGATTTCGGCTGCGGCGTTCTCGCTCAAGATGGCGCCCGGCTATGTGCCGCCTAGCTAGCTGGCCTTCGCTTTGGGCTGCTTCTTCGCGGCGGTGTCGATGGCGAGCTTGGCGATGGCCGCGAAAGCAGCGGGATCGACCACCGCGATGTCGGCGAGGATCTTGCGGTCGATGGCGATGTTGGTCGTCCTCAAGTTGCCGATGAGGCGCGAGTACGTCGTGCCGAGCGAGCGGGCGGCGGCATTGATGCGAGCGACCCACAGCCGGCGAAAGTCGCGCTTCTTGCGCTTGCGACCGATGTACGAGTACTGCCAGGCCTTGTGGACGACCTCGTTGGCCACGGCGAAGAGCCGTGAGCGACCACCCCAAAAGCCTTCGGCGTGGTTGAGGATACGGTTGCGGCGGCGACGCGCCTTGAAACCTCGTTTAGCTCGGGGCATGGCTCGTCACCTCACCCGTAGGGGAGCATCAGTTTGATGCGCTTCTGGAACGACTTGCTCACCATGTCGTTCTGGCGCAGCCGGCGAAGTCGCTTGCGCGACTTCTCCTGCATTCCGTGGTTGCCGCCGCCTTTGGAGCGGCGCACTCGGCCGGACCCCGTCACGCGGAATCGCTTGGCGGCCGCGCGGTTGGTCTTCATCTTGGGCACGGGAAGGCTCCTTTTTTCGTACCGCGCTCGCGTGGGCTGCCCAAAAAGGGCATTGAGGGCCCACGAGAAGCGGGGGCGGGATGTGTACGGGCCAGGGGCTATTTTGTCAAGCCAGGGCCGTCAGGGGCACCTTTTGACGACGAACCGACGTGTTTTCAGGACATGGGCCTGCCCCTGGGCGGCTCGCTCGACCCAGGCGACCATGATGTGATCGTTGGAGGTCATGGCGATCGAGGTGGGCCCCAGGATTTCGCCGGCGGCCGCCGAGACGGGACCCTCGCTGGAAGCAATGGCGAAGCCGGGGGGATTGAGCGTGGTCGTCTCGAGGGTACCCGCATCGGCGCCCGCGTCGGCCAGGGACTTCACCCGAAGGACGCTGCCGAGGAGCACGGTGGTTGCGACCGCGGGCTTGTCGGGGTTGGCGAGCGTGATCTGAAAGGATTCGCCGAAGTCGCGCTCGGTCATGCTGACCTTCGCCGAGCACGCCTCGGGAAACGCGGCTGGCAGGTTGTCGAGGGACTCGGCTCCGTCGACGGCCCCAACGGCCTGGCAAACCATGCCGAGGCAGCCTGCGACGTTGGTCTTGAGCGAGTGACCTTTGGGTCCCTCGAACGCCCAGCTCACGATGTTGACGTAGGCCTCGGGAAAGGGGGCGACGGTGACGCCGCGCCGGGTGCCGGCCTCGTCGCCCGTGAGGCTGGCGAGCCCGGCCATGTTGCCGAGCGCCCAGAGCTCGGTGGCTTCGTTGCCCTGGCCGACGAGGGGGGCGGTCTCGAGAACGGCGTACGGTCCGAACAATCCCACCATCGGCGCAAAGCCAAGCACGCGCCTGGCGCCGAATGCGGGTGCGGCGACCGGGGTCTTTCCGTCGAAAAAGATGAGCTTTTCGTTTTGTACCCACAGGCCCCAGTCCGACGTGAGCAGGCGCGGTACGGGACCCCGGGGCTTGGTGTCGTAACCGACGAGGCCGGGATCGACCTTGGGCTGCTGGGCAGGGGGAGCGAGCTGGAGCGGAGTTTCGTCGATGTCGATGAGGTGCATGCCCATCGGCGGCATTCCGATGGGATCGCCTGCGAAGAGAAGGCGCAGACGGAAAAGCCCCGCGACGGCCATGCCCGGGCTCGATCCGTATTGCTCGAAGAGACCCGGCAGCAGCGCATTCAGATCGGTCTTTGCGCCGCCTGTGCTGGGCACTTCGGGAAACTTGCGGATCTCGATGTTGGATGCCGTTGCCGTGTGGGTCCAGACGCCCAGATAGAAGTTGGTGTTGTCGGCGATCAACGTCGGGTAGCCAATGTCATCGGCGGTGAGAACCGACTCGAGGGCGCCCTCGGGGGCGATCGCCAGGCCGTGGTACGGCGTCGGTTTGGCGCAGGTGTGGTCGGTGCCGCACTTGTTGACGTT
>JBBSDY010000048.1:0-11730 GCA_038240245.1 Polyangiales bacterium | reverse complement strand
TGCATGGCGGTGCCCTCTATGTCGTCTCGCCTGCGTCGCGCCACCAGCTCACGCGGGTGAAGCTGCTGCGCGACTTCTTCATCGCCCATCTGGAGTCGGCCTTCGACTTCTGACGGTACTTGCTGGGTGCCGCGCGCCCGCGCCCGTGATTTTTCAAGCTTCGGCAAATCCACTCCCGATGTCGTGGTATCCAAGGGCTGTCATGTCCGGACTTCAGCTCAAGAACAGTTACACGAAAACGGTCGAGCCCTTCGAGCCGCTCCATCCCGAGAACAAGTCGGTCAGCATGTACAGCTGCGGACCGACCGTCTACTCACATCAGCACATCGGCAACTTTCGGAGCTTTCTGGTGGCCGATCTGTTGCGAAGGGTGCTCGAGCTGAACGGCTACACGGTACGACACGTGATGAACATCACCGACGTCGGGCACATGACCGAGGACCACCTGGCCGACGCGAGTGGTGAGGACAAGCTCAGCAAGGCGGCCCGCGAGCTAGGGAGCGATCCCTACACGGTTGCCAACCATTTCGAGCGCGCCTTCGCCGAGGACGCCGCTGCTCTGCGGCTCAAGATTTACCAGGGTGCCGAGGCCGACGATCCGAGCATTCATCCACGGGCGACGGGGCATGTTCCCGAGATGCTGGCCATGATCCAGGCCCTTCTCGATCGTGGGTACGCCTATGTCGATTCGCGGGGTCAGGCCTATTTTGCGATCGAGAAATTTGCCGACTACGGGCGCCTCTCGGGCAAAGTCCTCGAGGAGCTCGAAGCAGGCGCTCGCGTCGCGGTGCGTGACGAGAAAAAGGATCCTCGCGATTTTGCGCTGTGGAAGGTCGATGACAAGCACCTGATGCAGTGGGATCCCCATGGCTCGCGTGGTTGGGCTCCGGAAGATCGCGAACGGCTCGCGCGTCTCGTCCCCCAGGGGGTTGCCGCGGCGCTCGCCCCCGGGTTTCCGGGCTGGCACATCGAGTGCTCAGCGATGTCGAGCGCGCTCCTTGGTCGCCAGATCGACATCCATACGGGCGGGGAGGACAACGCGTTTCCCCACCACGAGTGCGAAATTGCGCAAAGCTACGGAGCGTTCGGCAGCGGAACGCCCGCCACGCCAGCATCCCTCACCAGGGAGATCGAGAGCCCGACGTTCGCGCGCTACTGGATTCACGGCCGGCACCTTTTGTTCGAGGGCCGCAAGATGAGCAAGCGCGAGGGCACGCTCTTTACCGTGCGCGACATCCTGGGGCCCCGCGAAGGCAAGCGACCCGACGTCATCGCGCGGTTCGAGGCAGTCGGGATCACCGAAGCGCGAGTGTCGGGCAACGTGCTGCGTTACGCGCTGATGTCCAATCCTTTCACGCAGCCGATGAACTTCACGTTCGACCTCCTCGTGCAGGCCAAGGCGAGCGTCGAGCGGCTGCAGACCTGCTACGACAGGTTGCGCGAAGCAGGCGCCGCCGGCGGTGGTCAGGTTCGAGCGGCCGACCACGTCGCTTCGCTGGCCGAGGGCGCGCGGAGGGATTTCAAGGAAGCGCTCGACGACAACCTGAACACGCCGAACGCGCTCGCCGTAGTGTTCGCGGCCATCACCAGCATCAACCAGATGTCGCTCGACGCCGTGTCCGCTGGCCCGGCCATGGAGCTGCTCGGGTACTTCGACGCGGTGCTCGACGTTCTCGACCGTCGCGTGCTATCGGGGGTGGTTACGTTCGCCGAGATCACCGCCGCAAAGTTGCCGGGCGATGACCAGAGCCTTGCGAACGCTAGCCTCGACGACGCGACCATCCGATCGTGGATCGCGGTTCGTCACGCTGCCAAGAAGGCGCGGGAGTTCAAACGATCGGACGAGATCCGCGATGGTCTTCGCGAGCGCGGTGTTCTCATCGAAGACGTCGCGCTCGGCGTGCGGTGGAAACTAAAGACGTAGACATCGATGCGATCTACAGTCGTGCGGCCGTCGTGGTATGTCTTCGCCGATGAAGATCGCGACGTGGAACGTGAACGGAATTCGCGCCCGCCAAGCTCAGCTCGAGGAGTGGATGGCGAGCGAACGTCCCGACGTGATCTGCCTGCAAGAAATCAAGGCCTCACCCGATCAGATCCCGACCATGCTCTTCGAGATGCAGGGTTACTGGTGCTACTGGCACGGCGCCAAGGGCTACTCGGGGGTGAGCTTGCACGTCAAAAAAGAGCTCGTCCCGCAGCGCCCGGAGTTCTCACACCCACCCTTCGACCTCGAAAGCCGCATTGTCGTGGCCAGGATTGGCGATCTCAGCGTCGCCTCGGTCTACGTGCCCAACGGGGGCAAGGACTTCGCGGCCAAGATGAAGTTCCTCGAAGCGCTCGATGCCTACACGGCGACGTTCATCGCGACTGGCGCACCACTCGTCGTGTGCGGCGACATCAACGTCGCCCGCGACGACATCGACGTGCATCCCAAGGAGCGCAAGGCCGGCGTCATTGGACAGCTCCCCGAAGAGCGTGCGCTGCTCGATCGCATGATTGCGCGGGGCATGCACGACGTCGCGCGCGAGCTGCACCCGGGGGACGATCAATTTTTCACGTGGTGGGCTCCCTGGCGCAGCCTTCGGCAGCGCAACATCGGCTGGCGCATCGACTACATCTTCGCGAGCGCACCGCTCGCTGCGCAGGCCAAGAGCTGCCAGTCGCTTCGCGAGGTCGGAACGAGCGACCATGCCCCGCTCGTCGCGACGTTCGAGCCATGACCTAAGGGACGAAGTGTCGATTGAGCAGACCGGGCGTCTCGTAACGAGCGAGCTTGGGCATCGTGTCGGAGACCATGTCCGCCGAGGGCACGTTGTTGCGAGGCGTTGCGTACTCGAGATAGAGATTGTCGTCGGTGGAGATGATCTGATCGATGCGCGCTCCTGCGTCGCGGATGAGCTCATCGAGCGATTGTTCGTCGAACAGAATGCCCCGCGCAAACCCCAGGAGCGATTCGCCCGGCGCGAGGGCCGCCCGCACGCGGGGATCGCGCTCGAGCTCGGACAGGTGCGAAACGCTGGTCACCAGTGGTTTTTGGCTGGCGATCACGTGCCCCTGGTGTTCGGTGACGAAAAACGCGAGGTAGGCAAATTCGAGCCGCAGCGTCGCGAGAATTGCGGCGATCTCGCGGGGCGTGGTGTGATGGAGCTGCACCCATTGTTGCAGAATGCCGCCGTCGGCGAGCCGTCTTTTGGCGATCTCGTAAAATTCGCGGTTATAGAGGTTGGCCGCGCCCGCGAACCAGATGCTGCTCAGCTCCACGGTGATCACGTCGTACTTCTCGGTGCCGACGAGAAGAACGTTGCGGCCATCCTCGAGCATCACGTGCACGCGGGGATCGTCGAGCGCGCTGCGGTTGACGTGCGCGAAGTGGGTGCGCGCGGCCTCGACGATGGCCGGAGCCAGCTCGGCGACGTCGACCCTCCGGTAAGGATAGGCGGCCATCGTCCCCACAGTGGTTCCCGTTCCCATGCCCACCACGAGCGCGCGATCGAACCGAGGAGCGAACATCGAGGGAAGGTGAGCGAAACCGCGCTGGGCGCCGCCTTCGTCGGCATCGTTGCCCTGGAACTTGCCGTTCGTCCAGAGAGAGAGCACTCCCCCGTTGCGGCCCACGGTGGTCACGCCTCCGTGGATGTCCTCGTGGACCATGACGAACGATCGGGGAGAGGAGTCTTGCCGTTCGAAATAGACGTTCGCGCCGCTGGTGAGCTCGAAGAGATTCCAGTTGGGAATCACCCACCCGATCACGATCGCCGTCAGGGCAAGACCGCCGAGCGCCACTTGCTTGGACCGCGGCAGGCGGCGCATCATCCAGAGAGACAGGGCGGCATAAGCGCACGCCACCAGCACGAGGCTTCGCTGGGAGCCAAATCGCGGCAACACCACGAATCCCGCAGCGATCGAGCCGGCCATCGATCCGATGGTGTTGGCCACGGTCACTTTGGCAACGTCGGCTCCCACGGTGCTCTTGTTCGCGATGGCTCGGATCACCAGCGGAAACGTGGTGCCCATGCAGGTCACGGGGATCGCCAGCGCGCCCAACGCAGCGAACCCGCGAACCGACTCGCGCCCTGGCCAGTCGACGACACGACCCCCCAGACTGGCGAACAGATCGGGAAGCTTGTCCCAGATGGGCAGTGATGCGGCCAGCGCGATGGCTGCGGTGGCCAGGCTCAGTGACAACGCGCCGTCCTTGGAGAGTCGGACCAGCAAGCTTGCCACGGGCGTGCCCGCGGCGAGGCACACCAGGAAGATCGCGAGCATGAGACCGAACGCATAGACGCTCGTTCCGATGACCAGCGCGAGCAGGTGCACGAAGATCACCTCGGAAGCAAACACCAGGAATCCGGAGGCGACGGCGACCGAAAGCTCATCGAAGGTGACCGTCGCTTCTCCCGATGTTTCTGCCGCTGTCGGAACCGCGGGCGCGTCGTCGACCGGGCGTCGTCCGAGGCCGCAGGCCATCGCTCCGATGAGCATGCTCAGCAAGGCCGACGTTCGCACGGCCGCGGACAACCCGAGGCTGGGGATGATCCAGTACGCCGAAAGCAGAGACCCCATCGCGCCGCCCGCGGTGTTGATGGCATAGAGCGCGGTCAGGCGTCTCGGTGACACGTGACCATCGAGTCCGCGGACGAAGCGGGCCAGTAGCGGTAGCGTTGCACCCATGCCCGCAGCCGGAACGAACACGATCGAGCTCGCCAGCAAGTAGCGAGCCGCCGCCAGCAGTGGTAGCTGCTCGACGTGCGCGGCGAGCGCCACATAGGCCGCTGTCACGATGCCGAACAGCGAGGGAGCGACGAGGCAGAAAGCACCGATGGCGAGCTCGACGCATCCATAGACGAGCAGCGGTCGCGCGACGCGGCGTCCGAGCCTGCCCGACAGGTGGGCGCCCAGCGACAGGCCGCCCATGAAGGCAACCAGCACCGCGCTCGACGCGTAGGCCGTCGCTCCGAACACGAACGACAGGTATTTGGAAAAGGCAACCTCGTACAGCAGTCCGAGCCCGCCCGACAGCAAGTAGAGAGCGGCGATGCCGGCGAAGGTCGTGCGCTTGGGCATGAAAAGGGGCGAAGTCTGCCGGGGATGCGCGGGGCGTGTCAAACGTGGAAAGGCGCTATCGTGAAAAGGTGTCCGGCGGGTTGCGTCTCATCCTCTTCGATCGCACGTGCCAAAATCGCGCCGGGATCGGCCTGAGCCGCGCCTGGAGCAGCGGGTCGCGCTGGTATTCGCTCATGGGCCGCACCGACGGGGCTCACGGCGCGCCCAGCTTCGCCGATGGCCTTGCCTGGCTGTCCACTTTTCGCGCGTCCGAGCCCATCGCCGAGGTCCAGTTCTGGGGCCATGGCAAATGGGGGCGCATCTTCATCGACCGTGAACCGCTCGACCGTGGCGCGCTCGGCCCTGGGCACGAGCACCATCACGCGCTTTGCCGGTTGCGCGAACGGCTGTTGCCCGGCGCGCTGGTGTGGTTTCGCACGTGCGAGACCTTCGGAGCCATCGCCGGTCATGACTTCGCGCGCGCGTGGACCGATTTTTTCGGGTGCCGCGCGGCCGGACACACCTTCGTGATCGGCTACTGGCAAAGCGGTCTGCATCTCTTGCGGCCCGGCGATCCTCCTTCGTGGACGATCGACGAAGGCTTGACCCAGGGATCACCCGCCCGGCCCGAGCGCGCGGCGGTCTCGCGCCCCAGCCAGCCGAACACGATCACCTGCTGGCAAGGTCGCATTCCCGCAGGTTGGTAGTCGACGGGCGACTAGAACCACGAGCTCTGCATGCGCGCGTAGGAATCTTCACCCGAGCGGCACAGGCCCGCGAGGTGCAAGGCGCGGGGCAGCTCGGTCGCGAACCAGTACTGGCACGCGCACACCTTTCCTTCGTAGAAGTCCGCTTCTGCTGCGCCGCGTACGAGCGCCTCCCGGGCGATCGCCGCTTGCCACAGCCAGAGCCACGCCACGACGGTGATCGAGCCGAGCATCAGAAAGTCGGTGCTGTGGCGCATCATGCCTTCGACGTCGCCCTGTAGACCTTGCCCGCCGAGCAGCGCGGTAACCTCGGCCATCTCGGACATCGCCGCGCGCAGGCTCGTCCCCCACGTGGGATCGATGCCGGCCCGCTCGGCGCGGGCGATGACGATCTCGGTTTCTTCGACGAGGATGCGAAGCGGCGCGCCTCCGTCGGCGATGATCCGGCGTCCCAGAAGATCGAGCCCGTGAATGCCCGTCGTGCCCTCGTGGATGCTGTTGAGCTTTTGGTCGCGCAGCCACGCCTCGGGTAGCTGCTCGCTCGAATATCCGTACCCGCCGTGCACCTGCACGGCCAGCGCGTTGGATTCGAATCCCCACTCGGCAGGAAAGCTTTTCACGATCGGCGTGAGCGCGTCGACGAGAAGCGAGGCGCGGCGCCGGACCGTCTCGTCGGTGGCGCACCCCGCGAGATCGGCCTGCCACGCGGCGAAAGCCACGAGAAAAAGGCCCCCTTCGACGATGGCCTTCTGCCGGAGCAACATGCGCCGCACGTCGGCATGCTCGATGATGGGGATCTGCGGCTTGGCTGGATCGCGCGATGCGATCGGTCTGCCTTGCGCGCGGGTGCGCGCGTAATCGAGCGCCTCGTGGTAGGCGACCGAGGCGGTGGCCACCGCGTGCAGGCCGACGGCAATGCGCGCCTGGTTCATCATCTGGAACATGTAGCCGATACCTTTGTGCGGCTCGCCCACCAGCCAGCCATGACAGTCGCCGCTGTCACCGAACGAAAGGGCGAGGCTCGCCATCCCTCGCCAGCCAATCTTGTGGATCACCCCCGCGACGTGCACGTCGTTGGGCACGAGCGCGCCATTTTCGAAGCGTCGCATCGGTACGGCCATGAGAGACAGACCCTTGACGCCCGGCGGCGCGCCTTCGATGCGAACCAGCGTCATGTTGACGATGTTATCGGTGAGATCGTGGCCGGCTCCCGAGATGAAGATCTTCGATCCGTGGATAGAGTAGGTTCCGTCGCCGCGTAAAGTGGCGCGGGTGGTGACATCGGCCAGGCTGCTGCCCGCCTGAGGCTCGGTCAGCGCCATGGTGCCAGTCCACTCGCCGGCATAAAGACGCGTCATCATCTCGCGTTTCAGATGAGCACTGCCAAACGCCTCGATGAGGTGACCCGCGCCCGTGGTGAGGCCTGCGAATCCATAGGCGCTCAAGTTGGCGGCCATGAGGTAGCCGTGGGCGAGCACCGCCACCGTGAGGGGCAGCGACTGGCCACCCACACCGGTGGGGCGCGTGGCGGTGATGACGCCGAGGTCCACGAGCTGCGGCCAAATGGGGTGCATGAGGGGATGCGTGGTGACCGCGCCGTCTTCGAGTCGGCCCGGCGAATCGTCCATGGCCTTGTACGCCGGAAAGAGAACCTCGCGTGCGAGGCGCCGCGCACTGCGCAAGTAGAGATCGAACGTGTCCCGCGAATGTTCGGCAAAAGCCGGCAGCGCGGTGAGCGCGGGCGCATCGAGCGCTTCGTAGAGGATGAAGTCGACGTCGCGATCTCGAAGGAGCGGGTTGGGGCTCTCGGCCATACGACATGCAACGTTAGTCGACCGCCGGCACGCAGCTCAAGGCGTACGCAGCAACGCATCTCGGGACGTACACGTAGAAGTGAGCTACCATTGGAAGCTCGAGCGCATGGGTCCGGGCAAGCCGAACGATCACAGCGACTTCCAGACAATGGTGGAAGGGGCGCCGGACGGCATGGTCATCTCGCGCGACGGGATCGTTCTCTTCGCCAACCCCGCTGCGGTTCGTCTTCTCGGGTACGACTCGGCGTCAGAGCTGGTGGGCGGCTCGATGGCCCAATTCCTCGAGGTCTCGTCGCTGGCCACCATGCGCCGTCGCATCGAGAAAATGCGGGCAACCGGTGAGTCACCGACGCCTCGCGAATACCCGGCCCGGCGTCGCGACGGCACCGTCATCACGGCCGAGATCTCTTCCATCTTCATCGAGTTCGAAGGAAAGCCGGCGGTTCTCGCCTTTGCACGCGACGTTACCGAGCGTGTCCGCTTGCGCGCCCAGTTGGCCCACGCCGACCGCCTGGCCGGACTCGGCATCATGGCGGCTGGCGTCGCCCACGAGATCAACAATCCGCTGCAGTTCGTGATGCTGGCAGCCGATCTGCTCGATCGTCGGTCGAAGGCCAACCTGGATGCCGAGCTGGAAACGCTGGTGGGCAATATCCGCAATGGCACCCAGCGCATCGCCGCGATTGTCCGTGATCTGCGAACGTACGGACAGTACGAGGACGAAGCCGTCGGCCCCGTCGAACTCGATCGCGTCTTCGACTCGGCCGAACGCATCGTCGCCCACGAGCTTCGGTCGCGCGCGCGCATCGTCAAGGACTTTCCCGTGCTGCCCACCGTGCTGGGCGCCTACACCCGCCTCGAACAGGTCTTCGTCAACCTCTTGCTCAACGCCGCGCACGCCATACCCGAAGGCCGAGGTGACGGTCAGATCTCCATCCGGGCTCAGGCTGGCAAACACGAGGTCGTCGTCGAGGTGACCGACAATGGCGCGGGCATCGTGGCCGAGCTCCTTCCCCGCGTTTTCGAGCCATTTTTCACGACCAAGCCGCCCAGCGCGGGCAGTGGGCTCGGATTATCGATCTGCCGCGACATCATCACCCGGCTGGGTGGTGACATCAGCGCGACGAGCCAGCCGGGACAGGGCACGACGATGCGCATCGCGCTTCCCCGCGCCTCTGACGCCGTCGGGGGCCAAATCACGACCCCGCCTGCTTCGGTGGCTCCCGGGCGCCGCCGCATTCTGGTCATCGACGACGAGCCGCTCATCGTGTCGATGGTGACCGACGTCCTGCAGGAGAACCACGAGGTCGTGGGCGAGACGAGCCCCGAGAACGGGCTCGGGCGAATCCTCAAAGATGCCGATTTCGATCTCGTCATGTGCGATCTCATGATGCCCGGCATGTCGGGCATGGACATCTACGCCGAGGTGGCGCGTGAACGCCCCGGATTCGAGCGGCGTTTCGTGTTCGTGACCGCCGGGCCTTACAATGGCCAGGCCGAGGCCTTTCTGGCCGGTGTTCCCAACGCGCGGCTCATGAAACCCCTGTCGGCAACCCAGATCCAGGGGCTCGTCCAACAGGCGTCTTATCCGGCGTGATCCGGCCCGTCCTGCGTAGCCCAACACAAATAGCGGGCCCACTTCCAGACCTTCACGACACATGGATCCAAGGGAATCGACCATGCCCATGAAAATCACCCTTCGGACGCTCACGCAGGCAACCGCCGTCACCATTCTCGCCCTGGTTGTCGGGCCCAGTCCCGCACGCGCGCAGGCTCCCACCGATGTCTACCTGGGTATGGAGGGGCACATTCTCGATGCTGGTGATCTCCAGCTCCCCTACCGGCTGGCCCGTCCGGCTGGCTACGACGCGACCAAGAAATACCCTCTCGTCATCTTTTTGCACGGCTCGGGCGAATCCGGCACCGACAACAAGCTGCAGATCCAGAAAAATATCGGTGTTCCAACGGGCGGTAGCGTTTTTACCTTGCCGGCCAACCAGGCCAAGTACCCCAGCTTCTTCGTTGCCCCGCAGGCGCCTTCACCCGGCAAAGAAGGATGGGAAGGCACCCGCGGGCAGGCTGTTCTCAAGCTGATCACCGCGCTCGAGGGGCAATTTAGCAGCATCGATACGCGGCGACTCTACATCACCGGGCTGTCGATGGGTGGATACGGGACGTGGGCGCTCATCCAGGACAACCCCAAGCTGTTCGCCTGCGCCGTGCCCATGTCCGGCGGGGGCGATCCCACCAAGGCCGTCAACATCGCCGCGCTGCCCATCTGGGATTTCCACGGCACCATCGATCCCACGGTTCCTGTCAAAGAGTCGCGCGACATGATCGCCGCGCTACAAGCTGCAGGCGGTCATCCCAAGTACACCGAATACCCCAACGGTCAGCATGCCATCTGGGATCAGGCGTACACCGAGCCCGAGCTCTTGCCGTGGATGTTCGGTCAAACGACGCCGACGACCGATCTCGATGGTGGGCTGGTCGATGGAGCGAGCCCCGTCGATGCCGCCGTTGGGGCCATGGGCGATTCCGGTGCTGTCAGCACGGTGGATGCGGCGACGCCCGTCGAGGCGGCTCCGTCCAGCGGTGCTGGTGGCAGCGGCGGCAGCGCATCCGAGCAAGACGGGTCGATCGCTACCCCTGCGAACGACGGGATGATCGATGGCTGCTCGTGCCGGATGACCGACGCGCGGCCGAGCCGTTATGCGGGCTCCGCTTGTTTGCTGGCCCTGGGAATCGTCATGAACCGTCGCCGTCGAGCAGGGCGCACGGCCGCAGGACGCTCATGACTCGCCTGCGCGCTGCGCTGCTTTCGCTCCCCGTCCTTTTCCTCGGCGCGTGTGGCGATCCTGCGGCCGGTACAGCTCCGCCGGGCAACACGACCGCCGAGGACGCAGCCACCGTTCGGCCGTCGATGCCGGACACGGGCGGCTCGATAGGCGCCGGAGGCGGTGATTCCGATCATGCCACGATCATGCAACCCGACTCGGGTGGCCCAGAGACGGCGTCCGAGACAAGCGTTCCTGTCGTCGACGCCGGGCCACCGCAGCACCACCTCATGGTCGTCGAGTTTCCGGCGGTGAGCTCCGGCTCGCGACTGGTGGAAATCTCGGCCACCGGGCAGCTCACCTGGGAGCATCCCATCGCGGGTCAAGTCGTGATGGTCCAGCTCCTCGCCAACGGAAATTACCTCTATCCGTACGCCGCGACGCCTTCCGGTGTCGAAGAGATCGACCGCAATCATCAAGTGGTGTGGAGCTACCTCAGCAAGGCGCCCGAGGTTTGGGGCGGAGAGCGCCTGACGAATGGCAACACCCTGCTGGGCGAAGAAGCGCCCTGCGCCGCCGTCGAAATCAACCCCCTGCATCAGATTGCGAAATCGCTCGCACTCACCACCCAGACGCAGGACACGCACCACCAGATTCGCAAGATCCACCAGCTACCCAACGGCAACATCCTCGGCGCCATGCAGGGCGAAGGTGCAGCGCGCGAGTATGACTCGACCGGCAAGACGGTGTGGGAATACAAGAACGTGCCCGGCATCTGGGAGGCCCTTCGTCTGCCCAACGGCAACACCTTGCTGGGAGGCGGAGACTCCAAGCGCGTCCTGGAGATCACCCCGCTGGGCAAGATCGCGTGGGAGCTCAACGCCACCGACGTGCCCGAGCTGGGGCTCACCTACATTGCCAGCGTCCAGGTCTTGAAGAGCGGAAACTTGCTGGTGTGCAACTGGCTAGGACATGACGGAGGCACGGGGGTTCACGCGTTCGAGGTGACCCGGGCCAAGCAGGTGGTCTGGAAGCTCAACGATCATCAACTGCTGAAATCGGTCGCCACGGTCATCGCCATCGACGATTGAGGCTTGGCGACCTTGGCCGGGCAACTTCGGCTGGCAGTTTGCGCGAACATGGCCCAGACTTTGGCCCTCGCTCGGCCGGCCTCGCAATGCGAGAGCAGCTTCCGGAATGATCGTTCTGCTCGACCAGACCTCGCTCGACACGCCCGCACGCAACCGCGGGCACGGTCGCTACGTGCGGGTGCTCGCCAAGGGGCTTGCCGAACTGCCGCGCGAGGAGCTGGGCGAAATCCAGCTGAAGGCCCTCACCCGGCTCGGGCTCGATGGATCGTACGAGGTTAGCGACGACATCACGGCG